>JAMQPJ010000649.1 GCA_023717585.1 Thermoanaerobaculia bacterium | reverse complement strand
GGCCCCGGGCGCTCGGCGAAGCGGCGGTTCGGCTGGGGGTCGGCCGACCGCGCCGAGAAAGCGATCGAGGCGGCAGTCGCCGCGGCCCGGGCGAAAGCGTCCGACCAGAAGCTCCCCGTGTTCATCGTGGGAGTCGGGCGGGGCGGGACGGAGGTCCTCCGGGTCGCCGCTCGCAGGCCCGCCGGCACGTTCGCGGGTGTCGGGTCGATCGGCGGGCCTTTCGACCCGGGGACGGCGCCGAATCCGGCCGGGCTGCGCGGGACGCGGCTCTTCCTGGGGTTCTCGCGTGACGCGGCGCCGGCCGAGCTCGCCGCGGTCCGGCGCGGCATCGAGGTCCTCCGCCAGCAGGGGCTTCGGCCCGTCGTCGCCGAATGGCCGGGAGCGGCCTCGGGCCTCCCGAAGGACGCCCCGCGCGCGGTGAAAGAGACCCTCGACGCCTTCGCGGGGATCGCGCCCGCCGTGGCGCGCTGAAGGCCGCGTGGCCGTCGACTTCTATCGGCACTCCCTCGGCGAGGACGAGAAGACGGCTGTCCGGGATGTCCTCGATTCGCTTTTCCTGACGACGGGCCAGAAGGTCTACGCGTTCGAGAGCGCGTTCGAGGGCTATCTCGGCGTGGCCGCCGTCGTCTGCACGGCGCACGCCACGGCTTCCCTGCATCTCTCCATGCTCGCGGCGGGCATCGGCCCGGGCGACGAGGTCGTCACGACGCCGATGACGTTTCTCTCCTCGTCGAACGCGATCCTGTACGCGGGCGGGACCCCCGTCTTCGTCGACGTCGATTCCGCGACCGCGAACATCGATCCCGCCGCCGTGGAGGCCGCGATCACGCCGCGCACGAGGGCCATCGTCGCGGTCGACCTCTACGGTCTCATGGCCGACATGGTGGCGCTGCGAGCCATCGCAAACCGACACGGGCTTTCTCTCGTGGAGGACGCCGCGCACTGCGTCGAGGGGCGACGCGACGGCTTCGGGCCGGGGCAGCTCGCCGACTACGGCTGCTTCAGCTTCTACGCGACGAAGAACCTCACGTGCGGCGAAGGCGGCGCGATCACGGCCCGCGACGGGGCGAGGAAGAACCTGCTCCGGCAGCTCGGCTCGCACGGGATGTCGAGGAACGCCGCCGACCGCTATGCCGGGAAATACCAGCACTGGGACATGGAACGCCTCGGGTACAAGTACAACCTCTCGGACGTGAATGCCGCGCTGCTCCTCCCGCAGCTCCCGAAGCTGGCGAACCGGCTCTTGCGCCGCGAGGAGATCTGCCGAAGGTACGAGGCGGCGTTCGAGGAGACGCCCGGAGTCACGTTCCCGGTCGTGCCCGAGGGCATGACGTCGGGGCGGCACCTCTTCACGATCTGGGTCGATCCGGCGAGGCGGGACGCCGTTCTCGCCGGGATCCAGGCGCGCGGTGTCGGCGTCGCGGTGAACTACCGCGCCGTCCACCTGACGAAGTTCTACCGGGAGCGCTTCGGCTACCGGCACGGCATGTTCCCGGAGGCCGAGCGCATCGGCGGCTCCACGATCACGATCCCGCTCTGGCCGGCGATGACGGACGCGCAGGTGGACGAGGTGATCGCGGCAGTGAGAGGGGCCGTGGCGGAGAACCGCTGAGGCGGTGGAGCTCCCGTCAGGAACGGGCGAGGAGGTCGTCCAGCTCGGACTGGAGGCTCTTGCCCCGATCGAATCCGCGAGCCGTGATCAGATCGAGCGCCGCCCGCGCTTCGCTGATTTGGGCTGGCGAGATGCCTTTAAGGAGCTGCCAAAGGTCCATGTCGTCCTGCGGCCGACGCCGCGGATCCCTTGAAAGCACTTTGAGAGCCACGAGGTGTGCACGAGTCGCAATCGGAACGACAAGGTCGGGCACGATCTCGGTCGGCCTTGCCTCCGCCGCGATCTCCGGCTCGATGCCGGAGGAAGCGAAGAGCAAATCGATAACAACGCCGCGCGGCCGCGAGGCACCGGGCGGACGGAGCCTCACGGTCGCGAGACGTCCCGCCGCATCCTGGTCCAGTGTCGCCTCAACGCAAAACCCGACTTCAGACAGGGCGAACACGAGGTCTTCCGCGTCAGCGTCGCCTCGCACCGCCACCACGAGATCCACGTCGCGGGTTGTTCGCGGTTCCGTGTGAGCGGAGACGGCGAGACCCCCTATGACGGCCCAACTTCTGCTCAGTCTCTCGAGGTGGGAAGCTGACACCCGTAGAGCTGCTTCGAGCGAGTTCACCGGCGGCGCGGCCAGGTTCCCGGAACACCCTTGGCGTCGCCGAGCTCGGCTCCCGGTCGTTCGGCGTACCAGGAGCCGACCATTGCGTCGATGTCCCCTTCGGAAGCGGCGGGATGGTCGCGTCGGAGACGCTGACGGAGCATGGCCTCGGCGAATTCGATCAGCTCGAACGTCAGCCCGAGGTTCTCGCCTGGCGTCGGGTGATGCGGAGCACTCACGACCTCATTCTAGCCGTGCGCACTCACCACCGCACCACCCTGAGCAGGTTGCTGTAGTCGCCGCGGCTCTAGCGGCCCTTGCCTCCCTCCATCGGGACGCAGATCGGGATGCTGAGCATGCCGCAATGCTGCGGGACGCGGAGCGGGATGGAGGTTCCCGCCGAACGGCCGTCCCGCGAGGCCGTGACCTTCAGGGTGTAGGTCTTGTCCTCGTACTGGTTGCGCGGGCCCTCCGCCGTGCCGGGCTTGAAGGCGGCCCTCGAGACGAGTCCGCCCGGGCAGCCGGGTGCGATCGAGGAGCCGTCGGCCGAGACGACGTTCGGCGCGTAGTCCCGTGAGGGAACGCCGCTGAAGCCCGCGACGCAGGGCCACGCGCACCCGGTGACCTCGACCTTGTAGAAGGCGTCGAGGTCGACGTTGCAGACCGTGTAATCCTGCTTCCACCCGACGGCGCCCAGGCGGAGCGTGCCGAGGACGATCGTGGGCTTCAGGACTTCGGTCGGGACGACCGTGAGCTGATTCCACATCGTGTTGTCCTTGCGGAATGGCAGAGCCTCGTGGACGACGTTCTCGGGATCGACCGTACACTCGACGCGGAATTTCCCCGGAGCCTGCGGGGTCCACGAAACGGTCCGAGTGACCGCGGCGCCCGCGGCGAGCGCGCCGACGGTGAAGCTGTCCACGGGCTGGTGCCCCGCGAGGATCGAGACGCGGAACGGGCCGAGCGGGGCCGGAGCCCCGCTCCTCACCTCCCAGGAAACGCTCGCGGTGCGGCCGGCCATTGGCTGCGCGGGCGTGAAGTCGCATTTCCACATCTGGAGCTTGTTGACGTTCGACGTGACCTCGTACGGGGTCTGCGCCGTCGCGAACTGGCTCACGCCGCCCGAGGACTGCCAGCCGACACCCAGCTTCGCGACGTAGCGCCCAGCCGGCAGGTTCACGGCGTCCTCGCGCGAGCACCCGGGGTCGGAAGCGCCGATCCACGCGGCGCCGTGTGCGCTGCCTTCCGGCCAGATCTCGAGTTTGCAGACCTGGTTCGAGACGGCGCCGGTGCCGGAACGGACGGGCTTGAACCGTGCCGGGGTGCCTTCGGCGGCCGAGCCCGGCGGGTTCGCCTGAATCGCGTACGGCGGGTTCTCGGCGCGGGCAGGCGCCGGGAGGAGGCCCAGTGAGGCGAGCGCGGCGAACGGAAGGGAGCGAAGAGTTCTCACGGTAGTGCTCCTGCCTTCTGACGCGCAGAAAAGGCCGTGAGGGGTCACGTCCGCGGGCGGGGCCTCAGCCCGGCCCGGTCGACTCGACGATCTTCAGGATGTCCGATCCGGGGTCGAGCTGGATTCCCGCGACGAACTTCTTCGACGGGTTCGGAACCGTCATGGTCGTCGTGACGTCCGTCGGGACGATGGTCACGTCGAACGTCGTCCCGTCGAGGTACGTGATTCGAACCGGGAGCGGGAAGACGTAGAAGGGCTTGTCGTTCGGACCCGCGAGGGGATGGACGACCGTGTGGCCCTGCGTCTCTGTGACCGTGAGCGTCACCGTGGAGCCGTCGGCGGAGGTGCGGAAAGTCGCCCGGAACGTCGGCCGGAACTGTGTCTCGAGCCACTGGTCCCAGAACTGCTTGAGGTCGAGGCCCGTCCGGTGCTCGAAGAGCGCGCGGAGCTCGCCGCGCGTCGCCGTGCCCCAGGCGTGCGCGTCGCCGTACGCGCGCAGCCCGGAGAAGAAAGCGTCGTCGCCGACGAGGCGGCGCAGCATGTGGAGGAAGTAGGCGCCCTTGTAGTAGACGGCGCCGGAGAACTGGAAGGGGTTCGCAGGGTCGGCGACGACCGCCTGCGCGAGTCGCCCTCCGAAGAGTCCGTCGTCGTACGACGTCCTCAGCGTGACGCCCGGGTTCAGCCCCTCCGCCCTCTCGAGGTAGAGGACCTCGCTGTACGTCGCGAAACCCTCGTTGAGCCAGATGTCGTCCCACGTCCGCATCGTGACCCGGTCGCCCCACCACTGGTGAGCGAGCTCGTGCACGAGGAGGAGCGTGATGTTGCGCGAGACGTTCGAGAGGATGTTCTCGCCGATGGACGTGAGCGTCGGGTGCTCCATCCCGCCCGAGAACGCGGACGAGACGATCCCGTACTTCGTATCCACGAACGGGTACTCGCCGAAAAGCGAGGCGAGGACCTCGATGTGGTTCTTCATCGCGGAGAGGCGCGGCGCGTTCGCCTCGGCGTTCTCGGGCATGAGATACGAGCGAATCGGCATCTTTCGTCCGTCTAGAGCCGTGTAGGTGTCCTCGACGGTCACGTAGTTCGCGACGTTCAGCGAGACGAGGTATGTCGAGACGGCCTGAGGGAGCTTCCACGTGTAGGTGCTTCGGCCGCCGCCCGCGTCGGCGACGGAGACCGCGCCCGCGGACGCCATGACGTAGCCGGCCGGGACGGTCGCGTGGACGGTGGCGACGGCCTTGTCCTTCGGGTCGTCCACGCAGGGCCAGAACGTCCGGGCGAGGAACGGTTCGGCCACGCTCGTCGCCGCCCATCCGCCCGCGTGCTGCCAGAAGTCGAGGGCGGACGCCGCTGGGGGAAGCCCCCGATAGGAGACGGAAAGCGTCGCGCGGTCCGCGGCGCCGAGCGGCGGCACGAACGGAATCACGAGCTTGCCACCCGCGTGCGCGGCGGCGACGTCGAGTCCGTCGCGCGTCGACGCCGTCACCGTGAACGCGTCGTCGAGGTCGAGCGAGAGAGAGGTCGTCTGCGGCGCGAAGCCCGCGACGCGGATCACGGTCGTGCCCGACAGGAACCGGATCGCGGGATCGACGTCGAAGGAGATGTCGTACGACAGGACGTCGAGGCCCCGGTCCGTTCCCTCGACGGACCCCGGAACGACGCCGGTCAGGGCGCGCGCCCGGGCGGTGGCCTCGAAGCGCGCGCGCTTGGCGGCGGCTTCGACGTGCTCCCTGATCGGGCTCCGGTCGATCCCGAGGTCCGGAAGCCGGGCGCCCGCACGATAGGCGCCTCCCGCGACGAGGGCCGCGAGCGCGAGCGAACCCGCGAGCCGGAACCGGTCTGTCATGTCCGCGATTCTAGAGCGCCTCCCCGAGGGCCTCGCCGCGCGCGATGCGCTCGCCCAGCGCGATGCCGTCGCGGAAGCCCGAGGTCACGTGCAGGGAGCCGGGGGCCATGGCTTCGAGCGCGGCGAGATCCGCGTCGAGAGCCGCGAGCGTGCGGTGATGACCGAGAGGCAACTGCGGGATCGCCTCGGGCCACCTCACGATCCACGAGCGCGAAGGCGGACCGAGGCGCGGGAAGAAGCGGGCCACTTCGGAACCCGCCACCGCGAGGAGATCGGCGTCCGGCGCGCCCGCGAGCGCGCGGTCGAGCGCGCCGCCGAGGAACGACGTCGTCAGCACGAAGCCCGCGGGCGCCCGGCCCGTGAAAAGCGACGCGGGATAGAGAATCCCGAGCGAGCGGAAACCCTCCACCTGCGGGATGAGTCCGCCGAACCCGCGCGGCGCGTCGGCCGGCGAAGCCGGAGAGGGATAGGCCGCAAGGACCACCGTCACCGGCGAGGACGGCACTGCGGCGAGAGCGACGGCGGAGCGCGTCAGAACGTTGCCGAAGAGCCGCGCGGCCTGAGGACCCGCAAGCGTCGAGACGAGGACGTCGGCGTCGACCGCGCGGCCGTCGGCCGCGCGGACGCGCCAGCGCGGGCCGGGGGAGGGGAGAGGGCCTTCTACGGAAACGGCGGCAGCGTTCGTCTCGATACGGAAGCCCGGCCGTTCGTTCAAGCGGCTCAGAAGAGTTTCTATGAGGGTGAAGAGACCGCCGCTGAACGTCAGCGTCCGCGCCCGATGGCGCGCGGGTGCAGGGTCACCGCTGCGACCGCCATGAGCGCCGCCGCCCTTGCCGCCTCCGCCGCCCGCGCTCTTTCCCTCTTTCTCTTTCTTTCTAAGAAGTCCCCTTATGACGCTTCCAGAAGCTCCTTCCGCGTCCCAAAGGCGCGGGAAGGCGGAACGAATGGAAAGAGCGTGCGGGTCGCCCGCGTAGACCCCGGAAACCATCGGTCCGGCGCCGTAGAGGGCGGCCTCCTCGCCGAAGCGGCGCGCGAAGAACGAGTGGACGCTTTCGTCGTCGAGCGACGCGGGCCGCCGCGCGACGAACGGCTCCTTGAGGAGGCGGAGCTTTCCTTTCAGCGTGAAGACCTTGTTGAACAGCGCCGCCGGCCCGGGAACGACCGCGCGGGGCGATCCGCCGCGCACGATCCAGCGCGGAGCCTTGCCGTCGGCGGCGACGGCTTCGCCCTCGAGTCCGAGATCGCGGATGAGGCGCTCGGCGGCTTCACTCGTGCGGAGCGTGTTCGGCCCGCACTCGAGCGTGAATCCGTCCTCACGAATCGTCCGGATCGAGCCGCCCGCGCGGGGTCCGGCCTCGAGGACGATCGTCTCGCCCGTGCTCGCGCGCCGGAAGGCGGCCGCCAGCCCGGCGATCCCGCCGCCGAGGACGACGACGCGCGTCACGCGGCCGCCTTCTCGACGACGCCCGCGAGGCCCCGGATGAACTCCGGATGGTCGTTGAGCCCTTCGGCGACGGCATAGTGGGGGATTCCAAGGCGCGCCGCCTCGCCCGCGAAGAGCATGCGGATCTCGTAGAGCGTCTCGACGTGGTCGGACACGAAGGCGATCGGCACCACGAGCACCTGCTTCTCGCCGGCGTTCGCGAGCTCCGCGAGGACCTCGGGCGTCGACGGTCCGATCCACTCCACCGGGCCGACTTTCGACTGATAGCCGAGGCGCGAGCGATACCGGCCCCCGAGCGCGGCGTCGAGGATCCGGACGGTCTCCTCGATGTGGCGCGGGTACGGGTCTTTCTGTCTCTCGATCGTTTTCACCGGCAGCGAGTGCGCGGAATAGAGCACGACGGTGCGCGCGGGATCCGGTTCCGGCAGCGTGGCCGCCGCGGCGCGGATGCGGGCGACGTGCGCGGCGACGAAGCCGGGCTCCTCGTACCACGCGTCGGGGGCGTTCCGCCGCTCGGGCGCCCAGCCCATCTTCGCGAGGGCGGACGTCACCCGGTTGAACGACCCGCGCGTCGTCGTGACGGAGTACTGGGGATAGAGCGGCAGGACGAAGAGGCGCGCGGCACCGGCGGCCCGCAGCTCCTCGAGGGCGGTTTCGACGAACGGCGCCGAGCACGTCATCCCGACCCGGACGACGGGAACGGGGCCTGCTCCCCCGGACCTCTTCGCGAGCTCGGCCTCCAGGAGGCGCGCCTGGGCCTCGGACCAGCGGCGGATCGGCGACCATCCGATGCGCTCGTACGTCGCGGCGGACGTCGGGGCCCGGAGAGTCGCGATGACCCACGCGACGAGACGGCGCAGTGGAGCGAAGCGAATCCCGAGGATCTCAGGGTCGACGAAGAGTTCGTAGAGAAATGGTCGAAGCTCGGCCCGGGAGGCGGGCCCGCCGAGTTGAACGAGGAGAACCCCCAGGCGATCGGACATTCGGATTTCTTATATGCGGCGGCTGCTGATGCAGCTGCCGATAGATGAAAAATCTGTCTCTCGAACCGCCGGTGTCAAGGGCGCGCAAAGCGCGCCGCACAGCGGTCTTCGACCCTTGACATCGGCCGTTCGAGGACGAAGAAAGCGACCGTTCACAGCGTCCTGCTGAAAATCTTCGGCGCTTCGGGAGCCTTCTTCTCGAAGTATTCGTCGAACAGCATCGCGACGTTTCGGATGAAGATCCGCCCGAGTGTCGTCACGCGGATTTCATGCGGTGTCAGGGTGACCATCCCGTCCGTGACGAACTCGGGGAGCCGCGCCACGGCCGAGGCGAACGTCTCGTCGAACGAGGAGAGTCCCCATGCGCGCTCGATCTCCTGCTTGTCGATGACACAGTGGCAGAGGAGCCGCGTGATGACGTCCCGCCTCAGGAAATCGGCTTGAGTCAACCGGTGGCCCTTGACGGTCGAGAACCGCGCCTCCTCCGTCGCCCGGTGGTAGTCGGCGTACTCCTTCGTGTTCTGGACGTACATGTCGTCGATCGAGCCGATCGCCGAAACGCCGATCCCATAGAGGTCGCATCCCGCGTGCGTCGTATAGCCCTGGAAGTTTCGGTGGAGCGTCCGGTCCTGCTGCGCCTTCACGATCTCGTCGTGGGGCAGCGCGAAGTGGTCCATCCCGATGTAGACGTAGCCCGCCGCGACGAAGCGCTCGATGCCGGAGACGAAGATCGCGAACTTCTCGGTGCCTTCCGGCAGATGTGCCGCGAGGACGCGCTGCGGCCGCTTGAGCCACGGGACGTGGGCGTAGGAGTACATCGCGACGCGGTCCGGGCGCAGCGAGAGGATCTGCTCGACGCTCTTCTCGAACCCGGCGCGCTTCTGCCCGGGGAGGCCGTAGATCATGTCGAGGTTCACGGAGGTGTAGCCGAGGTCGCGCGCCGCGTCCACGAGGGACTTCGTCATGTCGAAGGGCTGGACGCGGTTCACGAGCTCCTGCACCTCGGGGTCGAAGTCCTGCACGCCCATCGACACCCGGTTGAAGCCGCGGCTCCTGAGGACCGCGAGATGCTCTCTGGACGTCACGCGCGGGTCCACCTCGACCGAGACTTCGGCGTCCGCGGCGGGTCGGAACGTCTCGAGGAGATGCCTCGCGAGGAGATCCGCCTGCTTCGGCGTGAGGTAGGTGGGCGTGCCGCCGCCCCAGTGGACCTGTTTCACCGGGCGCGACCGGTCGATGCGCGAGCCGAGGATCTCGATCTCCCGGTGGACGTCCGCGAGGTACGGCTCGATCTCGTCGCGCGATTCGCCGGCCCGATCGGGCTTCGGGACGACCTTCATGAAGCAGCCGCAGAACCAGCACTGCTCGTCGCAGAAGGGGAGGTGGACGTACAGCGAGACCGGCGACTTCTTCGCGTTCGCGCGCGCGCAGGCGGCCTCGGCGTCCGCGGGGGCCTTGTCGGTCCATTCGGGCGCCGTCGGATAGGACGTGTAGCGGGGACCCTGGACGTTGTATTTCTCGAGCAGCTCCGTGGTCATCGGGAGCGTCTCGCCGCCGAGACGGATCGGAATGGCGCTCACGCGCGCGAGGTTAGCACCCGTCGCGACGGCGTCTCGTTCGTGCAATTGCATCAGGGCGCAACGGCGCCACCCTTCGCGAACACCGCACGAAGCCGGCGGCGATCAGCCGACCGGAATCGTGGCGGCCCCGAGCTGGTTCGTCGACAGGTCCCGGACGCCGAGGAAAAGCCGGCCCTTCCATTTGCGGTCGAGCTGGAAGTCTCCGTGGTGGCGGAAGAACCCGCCGGCCGGCGCGTCCTTCGCGATCTCCACCTCGAAGGGAAGCACCATGAGGTCGCCCACCCGCCCCTCGGCGTCGACGCCGGCGATGAGGAGCTCGAGGTGAGCGCGCCGCATGTCGACGATGCTCTCGGCGAAGACACCTGAAAGCGGAATCAGGATGTCGAAGGTGAAGGCGTCGCTCTTGCGCTTTGCGACCGGGCTTTTGACCTCGACGGTGAGAGGAAAGTCCCCGCGGGCCGGGTCGCTCCGGAGGAGAAACGCTGCGAAGCGGGCTCGCGAGGCGGCCTCGGCCGTGAGCGAGCGCTGGCCGGACGCGACACGCACCGTGACACCCGGGCGCAAGACCTCGACGCGGATGTCGCGACGGTCGGACGTGGAGTCCGGCGGCGTGAAACCGAGCCGGTACCGGAGGTTCAGCCGGTCCGATTCCGCGATCAGCCGGTCGCCATCGGCGTTCGAGAAGCCCACACGGGCGCCGCCCGTGTCGTCGGCGAGGAGCGCGAAAGTGTCGTTGAGATAAGCGAAAGAGTCGACGCGCGCCTCGTTTGGCTTTTGAGAGTCAGCTCCCTCCCCAGGCGCCTCGAGGCCCGCGGGATCGAGGGCGATGACCGTGGCTCTCGCGAGGAGAGCTTCGTTCGCCATGTCCCGCGCGTTGTCCACGTAGGAGTACGCATACTTGCTCGGCCCGACCTTTGCCGCGACCAAGGCGCGGGAAGAGCCGGGCGGCGCGAACGACGCGAACGACCCGAACGACGAGGAACGCGCGATGTCCACGGAGCCTCGAAGCGCCGCGTTCGCCTCTCCCCACGCGGGGAGCGCGCCGGCCAAAAGCACGACCGTTTTCGGTTCGGACCGGCTCGCAAGGGCGCGGAAGAGGTCGGCGAAGCTGCGGAGCGCCTGCCGGGAGCGGTTTATGTACTCGTCGGCCGTCGGAAAGTCGATCTGCGAGACCGGCATCGTCCTGCCCGCCGCGTCGAGCGCGCGCCGGACGAGCGCTCTGTCGCGTGTGAAAGGCTGGAGAGTCCTCAGGGAGAAGTTGAGGCTGTAGACGGCGACCTCCTCGCTCTCCGGGAGGGTCGCGAGGTGCTTTCTGAGGCCTGTGATTCCCTTGAAGCGCGCTCCGAAGCCCGTGTGCAGGTCGTCGAAGATCAGAACGGTGCTGTGTGGGCGGCGCGCGCCCGCGGTGGGAACGTGGGCCGGCGCCGCCTCCGGCGTCGAAGTCGACTCGGGCGTGCGTGCGGACACGACGGGCACCGGGGCGGCTTCGACATAGTCGATCGTGGTCTCCGTGCCGTTCACGAACAGCTTGAAATCGCCTTTGACGAGGCCGGCAACCGGCTGGTTCTTCCTGTCGAGAACGAGCGCGTCGACCTCGGCGGCGACCGACTCGACGGCGCCCCTTACGGGCCGCTGCGTTTTGGGGGCCTGAGCCTGGACGGGAGCGGCGAGGAGAAACGCGAGAGCGGCGGCCACCGGGGACTTCATGGGGCGCCTCCAGTTCACTCTGGTCTAGCACGAAAGATGCCGCGTCGGCAGGTGCGGATCGTCCCTTCGGTGTGACGTATCAGGCGGGCAGCGGGGCACGCGCCGCCGCGACGAACGCGGCGACATTCTCGGGTGGTGTTGGCGGCAGGATGCCGTGGCCGAGATTCACGATGTGGCCGACCGGGCCCGCGAGGCGCCGCGCCGCGTAGACGGCTTCACGGACCCCTTCCGGCGTTCCGAGGAGGAAGCCCGGATCCACGTTTCCCTGCAGCGCCTTGCCGTTCGCGCGCCGCCGCGCCTCGTCGAGCGGGAGTTTCCAGTCGATGGAGAGGACGTCGACCGGCATGAGAGCGAACGAGTCGACGAGGTGCGGCGAGCCCGAGGCAAAGTGGACGACGGGTACCTGCCCGCGCCGCGGCAGATGCGACAGGAGCCGCTCGGTCGCGGGCCGCGCGAAGCGGTCGTAGTCGGCGCGCGAGAGCTCGCCGGCCCACGAGTCGAAGATCTGAACGAGATCGGCGCCCGACTCGATCTGCGCCGCGAGGTAACGGCCGCACGCGTCGGCAAGCTTCGCGAGGAGGTCCTCGAGCACCTTCGGCTCGCGGTGCATCATGGTCTTGACCGCCGTGAACGACTTCGAGGAGCCGCCCTCGATCGCGTAGGTCGCGAGCGTCCATGGCGCCCCGCAGAATCCGATCGTGGCCGCCTGGTCGTGGACGACGCGCTTGAGGCCGCGGTGGATCTCCATCACGAACGCCGTCCCGACGTGCGGGTCGAAGTCGCGGAGCTTCGCGACGTCGGCGGCGGTGCGGACCGGGTTCGGGAGCCTCGGGCCTCCGTCGTCGAGCTGGACCTCGATGCCCATCGGCGGCAGCGGGATGAGGATGTCGGAGAAGAAGACGACGCCGTCCATGCCGAAACGACGGAACGGCTGGAGCGTCACTTCGATGGCGGCGGGCACGTCGGCGCACAGCTCGAGGAACTTGAGGCGCTTGCGGACCTCGCGATATTCGGGCAGGTAGCGGCCGGCCTGCCGCATGAGCCAGACCGGCGGGACATCCGTCGGACGCCCGAAGGCGGCATCGAGGAAACGCTGGCGGGACGGACCCTTCGCGGTTGCCGGCATCGCGCGGCAGGTTAGCATCGGGCTCGACGAATCGGCGCGCAGCCCCTGATGCATCCGCACCGAATCGCCGTTCTCACGGGGTTCCTATAATCGCGGCCGTGACGGATGCCGCGCAGATCGCGTCGACGCTGGGCTGGGCGGCCCTCGTGGCCTATTCACTGTCGGCGATTCTCTACACGACGTCACTCTTCCGGACGCACCCGGCGATCGGCCGGGCGGCGACCGCGTTCGCGGTGCTCGGCGCCGTCTGCAACTTCGGCACGCTCTACGCGCGGTCGGTCGCGCTCCACACGGTTCCGTACCGCGACCTCCTCGGCTCGATGAAGCTCTTCGGCTTTTTCCTCGCGGTCCTGAACATCATCCTCGAGCTGCGGCACCGGGACCGGGCCCTGGGCCCCTTCCTGATGCCCGCGGCGCTCGCGTTCCTGCTCCTGTCCGTGTCCCTGACGTCGCCCGTCCGTGCGGACGCGCCGGAGCTGAAGGGCCCGGTGTTCGCGCTGCACGTCACGCTGAACATGCTCGCGTACGCCGCTTTCGCCGTCGCGTGTGCGCTGTCGCTCCTCTATCTCTGGGTCGGACGATCTCTCAAGAAGCGCGCGTTCTCGGGACCGGCCTCCAGGCTCCCGAGCCTGTCGTATCTCGAGCGCGCGAACCGCACGTCGCTCGCCCTGGGTATCCTGACCCTTGCGGTCGGGCTCGCGCTGGGCCTCTTCTGGGCGTCGCGCATGTGGAAAGGCGAGCATCCCCTGTGGGCGCTGGACCCGAAGATCTGGTTCGCGCTCGCAACTCTCGCGTTCTACCTGTTCGTTCTCGTGCGCGCGCATCGGGGAGCCGCGCCCGTCTCGACGGCCCGGCTCTCGGTCGCCGGGTTCGTGCTCGTCCTGCTCTCCTACACGGCCGTCAACCTCGTCAGCAAGCTGCACGATTTCACGTCATGAACCTTCTCTTCGTCGGTTGGGATCATCGCGCGGCGCCTCTCGACCTGAGAGAGAGACTCTCCTTCACGCCCGAGAAGGCGCGCGAGGCGCTCGACGGCCTTTTCGCGGAACACATCCTGTCGGAAGGCGCGATCGTGTCCACGTGCAACCGCGCAGAGGTCTACGGGATCGCCGCGCGCGAGGACAGCCTCGACGCGCTCGCGGGATTCTTCTCGCGGTTTCACAGCGTCGACGACGCGGTCCTCAGGCAGACGGCGCTCTCGGGCCGCGGGGACGCCACGGCGCGCCACCTCTTCCGCGTCGCGGCGGGTCTCGATTCCATGGTCGTCGGAGAGTCGCAGATCCTCGGGCAGATCCGCGAGGCCCACCGCCTCGCGACGGCGGCCGGAACGATCCGCACCGTGACGAACCGGCTGTTCATGAGCGCCCTCGAATGCGGCAAGCGCGTGCGGGCGGAGACGGCGCTCGGACAGAAGCCCACCTCGGTCGCCGGCCTCGCGCTCGGTCTCGCGGCGCGTATCTTCGAGGCGCTGAAGGGCCGGAAGATCCTCCTCATCGGGGCGGGCGAGACCGCCGAGCTCACGGCCCGGCTCCTCGCGGAGGACGGCGTCTCGGAGATCCTCGTGACGAATCGCACGCACGAGAAGGGCGAGGCTCTCGCGGCGGCTATCCGCGGCCGGGCGGTCCGGTGGGATGACCGCGCCCGGGCGGCGGCAGGCGTGGACCTCGTGCTCTCCGCCACGAATGCGACCGAGCCCGTCCTGACGGCCGGAGCGATGCGCACCGCGCTCCACGCGGCGCCCCGCCGCGGACCGCTTCTCGTGCTCGACCTGGCCGTGCCGCGCGACGTCGAAGTCGAGGTCGGCGAACTCTCCGACGTCTATCGCTACGACCTCGACGCGCTCCAGGAGCTGGCGGCCGAGAACGCGCGCGCCCGCGCGGGCGAAGTCCCGCGCGCGGAGGCCATCGTCGAGGAGTGCGTCCTGAAGTTCCAGGAATGGCGCAGCGGCCTCCTGCAGGGAGACGTCGTGCGCGGACTCCGCGAGAAGCTCGAGAGCATCCGGCGCGTCGAGCTCGAGAAGCACTCGGGCAAGCTCGCCACGCTGAGCGCGCCCGACCGCGCCGCGGTCGAGCGCCTCACGGAGACGCTCGTCGCTCACATCCTCCACGATCCGATGGTGGGCCTGAAGGAAGGCGACGGCTCGGAGCGCCTGGAGCGCGCCGCCGCCGTGCGGGCCCTTTTCCGTCTCGACGAGAACCCGAAATGACGACGGCCGCAGCCGCCCACTCGCGCCCGCTCCGGATGGGCACGCGCGCGAGCGCGCTCGCGCGCACCCAGTCGGGCGCCTTCGCGGCCGAGCTGTCCCGCGTCTCCGGCCGCTCCGTCGAGACGGTCATCGTCCGCACCCTCGGTGACCAGCTCTCCAGCGAGGGCAAAGCCCCTCCCGGAGGCGATGCCGCGGGCGTCTTCGTGCGCGCGCTCGACGAGGCGCTCCTCGCGAACGAGATCGACTTCGCCGTCCACTCCCTGAAGGACGTTCCAACGGTCGTCGCTCCCGGCGTCCTTCTCGCCGCCGTGCCGGAGCGCGCGGACCCGCGCGACGCGCTCGTCGTCGCGTCGCGTCACCGGGGTGCCATGACGGTGAGCGCGCTTCCGCCCGGGGCGCGCGTCGCCACGTCGTCGCCCCGGCGCGTGTCGCAGCTCCTCGGGATCCGGCCCGACCTCGTGACGATCGCCATCGCCGGCAACGTCGACACGCGGCTGCAGCGTCTCGAGGAGGGCCGCGCCGACGCCCTCGTCCTCGCGTGCGCGGGCCTCGACCGGCTCGGCAGGGAAGGCGTCATCACGCGCCGGCTGGAACGGGACGAGATGCTCGGAGCGCCGGCGCAGGGCGCTCTCGGGATCAGTTGCCGGGCGGACGACGAGGAGACGCGAGAGATCCTGGCGAGGATGGAAGATTTCGAGACGCGTGCCGCGGCCGAAGCCGAAAGGGACCTGTTGCATTTTCTGAAGGGCGGCTGTCGGGCGCCTGTCGGCGCCCGAGGATTCTTCGAAGATGAAGAGGGGAGACGAACGCTGAGGCTCGTGGGCCGCGTCCTCTCGCTCGACGGGCGCGAATGCCTCGAAGAAGAACTGAGCGAACCCTACGCGCCGGCAC
>JAMQPJ010000648.1 GCA_023717585.1 Thermoanaerobaculia bacterium | reverse complement strand
GGCGGCCAGGAGCGTGCCGGCCTTGTCCTCGGCGGCGAGGGCGTCGAGCATCTTCACGCCCTCGGCCTGCTCCTCCGCGGACGAGGAGCGGAGCCGGAACTCCGCGTAGCTCGCGCGCAGCATGGGGGTCTTCTTCGGCGCCTTGTCGTAGGCGTCCTTCGAAAGGCGGAGGCCCTCGGCCCAGTCCTCCCGGTCGCGTGCGATCTGCAGGAGCAGGCTGTACGCCTGCGGGTTGAGACCTTCCTCGCCCAAGAGGTGCGGCTCGAGACGCGCCGTGGCGGCCGCGTAGTCCTTTCTGAGATAAGCGGCGTACCCGAGCTGGCCATCGACCTGCGCGATCTCGGGACCGTTCGGCTTCTTCAGGGCGAGAGAGGCGCGCAGATCCCGAAGCACCGCCTCGGCCTCCGGGATGCGGCGTGCCTCGAGGAAGTTCATGGCGCGCCGATACGGTATTTCGAGCTCGTCCGGTTCGAGCGCCTGGAGCTTTCGCAGAACTTCGTCGGCCCTGTCGGGCTCGCGCGTCTCCGAAAGGAGCGCGGCGTACAGGCGCAGGGCCTCGCGGTTCCCGGGATCGCCGGCGAGCACTTCCTCGAACATCCTGCGGGCCTCGGCGAAGCGGCGCCCGCGCAGGAGCAGCCCGCCGTACTGCGTCTTCAGCCCGAGGTTGCCCGGCTGCTGCTTCAGGAAGCTCTGGAGAATGGGAGCTGCCTTGTCGAACTGGCGGCCGCGGTCGTAGACGCGGAGAAGACCGAGCAGCGCGGCGCGATTCTCCGGGTCGATCTTCAGGAGGCCCTTGTAGACCTCCTCGGCCTGCGGAAGCTGGTTGCCGCGCTCGAGGGTCTCTCCGTAGAGAAGCAGGACCGCGGGTCCGTTCGCGCGATCGAGGACACTCTCGAGCACCGCGGAAGCCTCCTTCGGCTTTTCGAGGCGGAGGAGCACTTGCGCATACGCGACGGCTCCCTGGGAATCGGAGGGCGCCAGCTCGTTCGCGGCTTTCAGGTGGGAGGCGGCCTCTTCGAGGCGAGCCTTGTCCTTCGCGGTCGCGAGAAGCACCTGCCCGAGGAGCCGGTGCGCACCCGCGCTGTTCGGAGAAAGCTCGACGGCCTTGCGGGCCTCTTTCTCGGCCTCGGGATACACCGGGAGGTCGCGCAGGAGCTCGCCGTATTCACGCCGGAGCGCGCCGTCCGTCGGATCCAGATCGACGGCCTTCTTGAATTCCCGCACGGCCGCCTCGAACTCGCTTTCCTGGGCGTAGAGCTTCGCCCTGAGGAAATGCTCCACGGCCTCGCGGCGGCGGCTCTCCTTCTGGCCGAGCGCGTCCTTGACGGAGACCTTCCCCGCCTCCGCGTTCACCGTCTGCGCGGCGATCGGCGCGGCAGAAAACGCCAGGGAGGCGGCAAGAGCTCCAGCGAAGGCGTGAAAATGGCGTCTATCCGGCATCGGCATGCAGTCTACTCCGCAAGAAACGGGCCGCGAGATGAGGGCTAGAAGACCGCGGGTTCTTCGTAAGTTGCGAAGACCTCGCGCATGACGTCCGAGATCTCCCCGACCGTGGCGTAGGCCTTGACCGCCTCGACGAGCGGCGGCATCACGTTCGCGCCGTTCGCGCAGGCGGCCTTGAGGTCCTGGAGCCTCTGCATCGCGGTGCGTGAGTCGCGGACGCGACGGACCTCGTTCAGCGTCTTCAGCTGCTCGGCGGCCGTCTCCTCGGAGATCGTCAGGATGGAAACGTCGTCCCCGGGAACGGACTCCGTGAACGCGTTGACCCCCACCATGACTTTTTCCTTCGCGTCGAAGGCGCGTTGGAAGCGATAAGCGGCGTCCATGATCTCGCGCTGGGGGAACCCGGCCTCGATCGCCTCCACCATGCCGCCGTACGCGTCGATGCGCCGGAAGTAGTCGAAGGCGCCCGCTTCCATCCGATTCGTCAGCTCCTCGACGAAATACGAGCCGCCGAGCGGGTCGACCGTGTTCGCGACGCCGGTCTCGTGAAGGAGGATCTGCTGCGTCCTGACGGCGATCTTCGCGGCGAACTCGGTCGGGAGCGCGAGCGTCTCGTCGAGCGCGTTCGCGTGGAGCGAGTTCGTGCCGCCGAGGACGGCCGCGAGGGACTGGAGAGCGATGCGCGCGACGTTGTTGTACGGCTGCTGCGCCGTGAGCGTGACGCCCGCGGTCTGCGAGTGGAAGCGCATCTTCCAGCTCTGGGGCTTCTTCGCGCCGTAGCGGTCGCGCATGACCCTCGCCCAGATGCGGCGCGCCGCGCGGTACTTCGCGATCTCCTCGAAGAAGTCGTTGTGCGCGTTGAAGAAGAACGAAAGGCGCGGCGCGAAATCGTCGACGTCGAGCCCCGCGTCGATCCCGTACTTCACGTACTCCATCCCGTCACGCAGCGTGAAAGCGAGCTCCTGGAGCGCCGTCGAGCCGGCTTCGCGAATGTGGTATCCGGAGATCGAGACGGTGTTCCACCTCGGGACGTGCTTCGCACAGAACGCGAACTGGTCCGTCACGAGCCGCATCGAGGGCCTGGGCGGGAAGATGTACTCCTTCTGGGCGATGTATTCCTTGAGGATGTCGTTCTGGAGCGTTCCCCCGACCTTCGACCACGGCGTTCCGTGCTGTTCGGCGACCGCGAGGTACATCGCGAGCGCGATGGGCGCCGTCGAGTTGATCGTCATGGACGTCGTCACGGCGCCGAGGTCGATGCCGTCGAAGAGGGCCTCGAAGTCGCGCAGCGTGTCGATCGCGACGCCGCACTTCCCCACCTCGCCGGCCGACATCGGGTGGTCGGAGTCGTAGCCGTAGAGCGTCGGCAGGTGAAAGGCCGTGGAGAGGCCCGTCTGTCCGTGCGCGAGGAGCTGCTTGAAGCGCTCGTTCGTCTGCCGCGCGGTGCCGAAGCCCGCGAACTGGCGGATCGTCCACGGCTTGCCGCGGTACATCGTGGGCTGCACGCCGCGCGTGTAGGGAAACTCGCCCGGCCAGCCGAGGTCGCGTTCGAAGTCGAAACCTCCGAGATCGTCCGGCGTCGCGAGCGTGTTCACTTCGGCCGACGAGACGGTCGTGAAGTCCTTCCGCCACGCGGGCGTCTTCGCGAAGGCGGCGGCCGCCTTCTGCCGCCACGACTCCTTGGCCGTCCTGATTCGCTCCTGCTCGGACGTCAAGGGCAAGGTCGTCGCAATTCCGGCGTGCTTCTCGCTCATGGGAGGATTGTATTTCTTTGAAGGTAAAGAGCGCGAGGTCAGGCTTGGCGCAGCTCCCGAACCCGCCGTCATACACTTTGGTAGTTGATTTCGCCTGGAACCCGCCTCGGCCCTTACGAGATCCTCGCTTCGCTCGGCGCCGGCGGGATGGGAGAGGTCTACCGGGCGAAAGACCCGCGCCTCGCGAGAGAGGTCGCGATCAAGGTCCTGCCGGAGGATTTCTTGGAAGGGGAAGAGAGGAAGATCCGGTTCGAGCGCGAGGCGCGCCTCCTCGCCGCGCTCAACCATCCGGGAATCGCAGCGATCTATTCATTCGAGGAAATCTCTTCTTCCTCTCCTGGTTCGCCACGCCACATCCTCGTCATGGAGCTCGTCGAAGGCGAAGGCCTCGACGAGAAGATCCGATCCGGCCCTCTTCCCCTCGAGGCCTGTCTCACCTACGCGGCGCAAATCGCCGAGGCGCTGGAGGCGGCGCACGAGAAGGGAATCGTCCACCGTGATCTCAAGCCCGCCAACGTCAGGGTCACCCTGAAGGGACGGGTCAAGCTCCTCGACTTCGGCCTGGCCAAGGGGGGACGCGCATCCGCGGCAAGGGACGATACCGAGCAGACGGTTTCGCGCGTTTCGGCGCCCGGGCTGGTGCTTGGGACCGTCGGCTACATGTCCCCCGAGCAGGTACGCGGCCTCCCCGCCGACGCGCGGTCGGACCTTTTTTCCCTCGGGGCCGTCCTCTACGAGATGCTCACCGGGCAGCGTGCGTTCCGTCGGGAGACGGCCGCCGAGACCCTGACGGCCATCCTCCGCGAGGACCCCCCCGAGACCTCTTCATCGAGCACGCGGATGACTCCCGCCGTGGAAGCCGTCGTTCGTCAGTGTCTCGAAAAGGACCCCGCCCGCCGCTTCTCGTCCGCCGCGTCCCTCGCCGTCCGCCTGCGGGAGCTGCTCGAGACTCCCGGCGCCGGCGCTCCGCCGCGCGCCCGGCGGAAGAAAGCCATCGATTCGGTGGCCGTTCTTCCCTTCGTCAACGCGGGAGGCGATGCCGATCAGGACTATCTCAGCGACGGGCTCACGGAGCGGCTCATCGACACGCTTTCGCAGCTCCCGAAGCTCCGGGTCATGGCGCGGAGCACCGTCTTCCGTTACAAGGGGCGCGACGCCGATCCCCTCGCGGCCGGGCGCGAGCTCGACGTGCGCGCCGTCCTGACCGGCCGCCTCCGGAGAAACGGCGACCGGCTGCGGGTCCAGGCGGAACTCGTCGACGTCGCCACGGGCTTCCGCTTGTGGGGCAGCCAGCACGATCGGGCCCTCGAGGATCTGCTCGAAGTCGAAGACGCCATCTCGCGCGAGATCTGCGAGCACCTGCGCTTCAAGCTGACCCGCCCAGAACGGAAGCGGGTGGGCAAGCAGCACACGCAGAACGTCGAGGCCTACCGGTTCTACCTGAAGGGCCGCTTCTTCTGGAACAAATGGACGCCGGACGGGATGCGCGCGGCGATCGCGTTCTATGAGAGGGCGATCGAGCTGGACCCGTCATACGCCCTCGCCTGGGGCGGAATCGCCGACGCGTGGGGCGTCCTCGGCAACATCAAGGCCGTTCCGCCCGCGCAGGCGTTTCCCCGGGCGAAGAGCGCCGCGCTCAAGGCGCTCGAGCTCGACCCGCACCTTTCGGAGGCGCACGCGTCCCTCGGTTTCGTGCGGCGGTTCTTCGACTGGGAGTGGTCTTCGGCGGAACGCGAGTTCCTGGACTCCGTCCGCCTCAATCCGGGGTATGCGACCGGCCGGCGCTGGTACGGTCAATTCCTGTCCGGCATGGGCCGTCATGGCGAGGCCGTCGCGGAAGTCCGAATCGCCCTCGACCTCGATCCCCTCTCCGTCATCATTCACACGGCGCTCGGAGACGTCTTCTTCTACGCGCGACGCTACGACGATGCGATCGGTATGTACCGGAAGGCTCTCGAGATGGACCCCGGCTTCGTCGCCGGGCACAGCGATCTCGCCCGCGCCCTCGAGCACAGCGGCCGCGTGGAGGAAGCGATCCGCAGCTACGAGAAGGCGGTCCAGCTCGCCGGGAATTCGACCGCGGACCCCTCGATCGGCCTCGCGAACGCCTTCGCGGTCGGCGGCCGCCCGCGGGAGGCTCTCGACGTACTGGAGGAGCTGAAGCGCCGGCGCGAGGAGCGGTACGTCTCGCCCTGGGGCCTCGCGTCCATTTACGCCCGCCTTGGCGAGGCGGGAGCCGCCCTGGAATGGCTCGAGCGCGCATACGACGAGCACGACTCGACGCTCGTCTGGCTCAAGGTCCACCCCCGCTTCGACGCGCTGCGGACCGATCCGCGCTTCACCGCGCTCCTGGAGAAGATGGGCCTCGGCTGAAAGGAGGGCTCAGCGCCCGCCGAACGGATCGCTCTGGCCGCGCAGCAGGGTCGCGACCGAAGGCGCCTTTCGGAGCAGCGCGAGGCGGCCCTTGCGGACGCCGGCCTCCGCCGGCCACTCGTGCGACAGGAACAGCGGCATGGACTCCGTGTAGCCGTACGCACCGGCGTTCTCGAAGGCAAGGAGGTCGCCGCGCTCCGGCAGCGGCAGCCGCGCGGCCGGGTGCAGGACGTCGAGGCTCGTGCAGAGGGGGCCGGAGACGACCATGGATCTCCTCGAAGGTGAGGAGGGGCGCGGGCGTCGACCGTTCCGCGCCCGAATGAGCCGCACACGGTGAGGGGTTCCGAAGAGGACGGGCCTCAGAAAGTGATGGATGCCGCCGTCGACGAGGACGCAGTCGACGCCGCGGCTCCTCTTCGTCCCGAGGACATTCACGGCGTACGTCCCGCTCTCCGCGACGAGGAATCGGCCGGGCTCGAACACGAGGCGGGTGCCGTCGAGACGCGGCTCGAGCGACACATCGCGCGCCACTGCTTCCAGCCCCTCTCTGAGAATCTTCAAATCCAACGGTCTCTCCCCGTCGGAATAAGGAACGCCGAAGCCGCCGCCGAAGTCGACGGAGCGAAGGGGAACGGAGAATTCCTTGGAAAGGGCAATCGCCAGCGACAGGACGTTTCGCACGTTCTGCACGAGGAGGCTCGCGTTCAGCACGTTCGACGCGTTGAAAACCTGGAAGCCGCACACTTCGAGGCGCGGGAATCGCTCTTTCACTCGAAGGATCTTCCGGGCGCTCGTCAAATCGAAGCCGAACTTTTTCGCGCCGGGTCCTCCGATCATGACGCGCTTCTCCGCGATGCCCCAGGGCGGATTCAAGCGGAGGCCGACCGCAACCCTTCTTCGCAGGCGTTTTCCGATCTTCTCGAGCTGCTCGAGCTCCCACTCACCCTCCGCGTGGATGATCGCCACCCTCGCGCGCACGAGCGCCTCGAGGTCCTCGTCGTTCTTCGCGGGACCGGTCGAGAGGATCTTCGAAGGAAGAAACCCCGCCCGGAGCGCGGCCGCAAGCTCGCCAGCCGAAGCGACGTCCGAAGAGAGACCGAGTTTGCCTAGAAAGAAAAGAACCCCGAGCGACGGGTTGGCTTTGACCGCATAGGCGAGCTCGAATCGCGGGCCGAGGGCGCGTCTGAGGCGCGCCACCTGACGCTCGATCACGTCGAAGTCGTACAGATACAGCGGCGTCCCGAAGCGACTCGCGGCACGGCGCAAAACGGAGTCCGGCAAGCCCTATTCGACCGGCTTTCCCGCGGCATCGAGGAGACCGGCGGCCGTCAGCGCCTCCTCCATCGGCTTGTGGTGCGCGGGCGAGAGCGGGACGAGCGGCAGGCGCAGGGTTCCGCCGACGAGCCCGAGCCGTTCGAGCGCCCATTTCGCGGGGATCGGGTTCGACTCGCGGAAGTTCGCCTTCATGAGCGGGAAGATTCTCGCCTGAAGCTCGGAGGCGCGCGCGCGTTTGCCCCCGAGAGCAGCCGCGATCAACTCCGCATAGAGCGCCGGGGCCTCGTTCGAGACCACCGCGATCACGCCTTCCGCTCCGCACGCGATCATCGGAACCGCGAGCGAGTCCTCGCCCGAGAGGACCGCGAATCCGGCGGGCCGCGCGCGGAGGATCTCGCAGGCCTGGTCGAGGCTGCCCGAGGCCTCCTTCACGGCCACGATGCGCGGGTCCTTCGCGAGCTCGAGCACGGTCTCGGGCTGCATGTTGAGCCCGGTCCGGCCCGGCACGTTGTAGAGCACGACGGGGAGCCCGCCCGCGTCCGCGACGGCCTTGAAATGCGCGACGAGGCCGCGCGGCGTCGGCTTGTTGTAGTACGGCGTGACGACGAGGAGCGCGTCGGCGCCGGCCCGGCGGCACCGCCCGGCGAGATCCTGCGCCCTCTTCGTGTCGTTCGAGCCGCAGCCCGCGATGACCTTCACGGGCCGGTCCCCGGCGCGCGCCTCCTCGACCGTGACCGCGACGACGCGCTCCTGCTCGTCGGGAGCGAGCGTGACGGCCTCCCCCGTGGTCCCGCAGGGCACGAGGCCGGCGACGCCGCCCGCGATCTGGCGACGGACGAGCCGGCGCAATCCCGATTCGTCGAGCGCGCCGTCGTCCCGGAACGGGGTGACGAGGGCGGTGTAGACACCGGAGAACGTGAGATTCCGAGAAGGTGAAGAGCTCATGGGGTCCGCCTTCCTCTGCTGAGCAACGCGCTCGCTTCCGTGGTCGCCGTGAAGAACTCGTCGAAAGTCAGGGGGCCTTTGCGACCGGAGGAGAGCATCCATTCCGCCGCACGGACCGCGCCCTGCGCGAAGATCGCGCGCGAACGGGCGCGATGCACGAGCTCCAGCGTCTCGTCGTCCCCTTCGAAGAACACGAGATGCTCCCCCGGCACTCCACCCTGCCGAAGGGAAGCGATCGGGACGCCCGTGCGCCCCGACGCCTCTTCGAGAGTCGAAGCCAGCGTTTTCGCGGTCCCTGAGGGCGCGTCCTTCTTCTTCGAATGGTGTCTCTCCGCGATCCCGGGCTCGAACTCGGGAAACGCAGCGAGGGCGGCGGCGGCTGCCGTCACCGCGCGCCGCAGCGCGGCGACGCCGAGGGAGAAATTCGAAGAGTGAAGAAAAGGAACGTTTTGCTCCCGAGCAAATCGTACGGCCGACGCCACATCCCAGCCGGTGGTACCGGAAAGAACGGGGATTCTCTTTGAAAGGAGGAAGGGAACCAGCGCCCCGGCGGAATCCGGCGCTGTGAACTCGAACGCGATGTCGCAGCTTTCCGCGGCGACCTCTTTCCCCTCTTTACCTTCTAAGCAAATCTCTCCTCTTCCGAAACGGCCTGCGACGCCGTGTCCCCTGCGGACGAGGGCAGCCTCGATCGCCCTCCCCATCTTCCCGTACCCGACGAGCAGCGCTTTCATCGATCCACCCTCCCGCTCTCGAAGAACTCCCGGTGCAGCCGCCGCAGGGCCTCCGGCGCTTCAGCCTCGGCGACGACGAACGTCAGGTTCGTGTCGGACGCGCCCAGCGAGATGAGGACGACGTTGATGTCGCCGAGCGCGCCGAACACGCGGACGGCGATGCCCGCCGTGGACCTCAGCCCCCGGCCCACGACGGACACGACCGCGAGATGCTTGAGGAGCGAAACCTCCGCGAACTCGGACAGGTCGCGGAGGACGCCCTCCAGCGGTGCCTTCTCGTTCACCGTGATCGAGATCGACACCTCGCTCGTCGCGATGACGTCGACGGAGACGCGGTGGCGCTCGAAGATCGAGAACACCTTGGCGGCGTAGCCGTAGGCGAGCAGCATCCGCGGGCTGCCCACGAAGATCGCCGTGACACCCTTGCGCATCGCGATCGCGCGCACGCCCGTGCCGGTCGCGTCCCTCCTCACGACCGTGCCCGCCACTTCGGGCCGGAACGAGTTCCTCACCACGACCGGGATCCCGCGCGCCACGGCGGGCCGGATCGTCGCGGGGTGAAGAACCTTGGCTCCGAAAAACGCGAGCTCGGCCGCTTCGGCCGAGCTCACTTCGGGCACGAGGCGCGCCTGGGGGACGACGCGCGGGTCCGCCGTCAGAATGCCGTCCACGTCCGTCCAGATCTCGATGGCGCCCACGTCGCGGCCCGCATCCTTGAGCGCCGCTCCGAAAAGCGCGGCCGAGTAGTCCGATCCGCCGCGCCCGAGGGTCGTCGTCGCGCCGCCCGCGGCCGCGCCCACGAAACCGCCCGTCACGACGACGCGCCCGGCCGCCAGTTCGGGAAGGACGCGCGCCGCGACACGGCGCGCCGTCTCGGCTTCGTCGGCCAGCGCGGCGCCGTG
Source organism: Thermoanaerobaculia bacterium (assembly GCA_023717585.1). GTDB lineage: Bacteria > Acidobacteriota > Thermoanaerobaculia > UBA5066 > UBA5066 > Fen-183. Next base: position 355 of record JAMQPJ010000648.1, on the reverse strand, counting down.
CGTCGCGTCCGTGGCGAGTAGCTCGCGCGGGTCGATCCACACCGCCTCCGTGCCGCGCGCGCGGAGCGCGGCGGCGAAGAGACGCGAGGACATCAGCTCTCCGATCGAAAGGAGCGCGTCCGAGGTTCGAAGAGAGGCTTCTTCGAGCAGAAAGACACCAGCGGAAAGCTCTTCGGCTCGCCGCAGCTCGGTCGCGAGGGCGGCGTGCGCCGCCTCGCGCTCGGCCGCGGGCAGATTCAGACCGTCGAGTGCCTGCTCGTGACGCTGCGCGAGGACGGTCTTCGCGCGCTCCGCCGCCTCCCGATCTCTTTCACTCGAGGAAATCTTCAGACCTTCCAACAGATCCGTGACTCCC
>JAMQPJ010000631.1 GCA_023717585.1 Thermoanaerobaculia bacterium | reverse complement strand
CGAGGCCTCGCCCGGGCTCGGCCCACGCGGCCGCGATCGACGGCACCATCAGCGCGAGCAGAACGTAGAAGTTCTCCTTCGACGCGAAAGCGACCGAAGCCGACAGGGAGGCGAAACAGAGGTCGCGGAGGCGCCCGCGTGCGAGGTACCGGTCGAGCCACAGGAAGAGGCCGGCCGTGCCGACGAGACTCCAGACGTCGTCGCGGCAGAAGCGCGTGTAATAGAGGAGGTTCGGCGAGAACGCCGCGAGGGCGCCCGCGGCGAAGGCCGCCTCGCGGCCGAACCGGCGCCTGAGGAGGAGCGCCATCCAGGAAAGCGCGATGCCTCCGAGCGCGGGCGCGAGGCGCGCCGTGAAGTCCGAGTCGCCGTGCCCGCCGGTCACGAGGTCCGCGACCTTGAAGACGATCGCCACCGCGTAGTACTGGATCGGTCCGTGGTAGACGGGGTCGTACTTGTACGTGCCGTCCTGGAGGAGGTGCAGCGCGGCCCACGCGTGGATCGCCTCGTCGTGATGGAGCGCGTGCGACCCGAGCTGCACGAGATGGAGAAACGCCGAGAGAGCGAGGAGCGCGATCCAGGCCTTCTTCTCCAGGTCCGTGAACGGCGGTTCGACCGCGGAGGGGGCGCCGGCTTCGTTCATTTCAGGATCTCGAAGACCGCGGCGTCGCCGCCCGAGAACGCGCGGCGGAAGTTCGCGCGCAGGGGAAAGGCGCTCGGACCGAAGTCGCGCTTCTCAAGGGTGCCGACGAAGACGTAGCGCACCTTGTAACGGTGCAGGAGGTTGAAGACGGCCTCGGAGTTCTCCGAAGAGTAAATCGCGCGGAGAGCTTCCTTGCGGGCCGTCGTCTCGGCGAGCGCACGGCCGCCGCGCCACAGCCCCTCGTGGTTCTCCCAGCCGAGGACGGTCGGAATTCCGGTGGCGGCCCCGATGCGCGCGTAATCCGTGTAGGCGTTGCCTGTCGCCTCGGCGAGGACCGCGCCCTCCACGGCGTGGGATCGGAGCCAGAAGATCGCGTCGCGATCGCCCGGCGCCTCGCGCGCCATCCAGCCGAGGCCGTCGAGGCCGTCGAGGGGGCCGGACCATTTCGCGCGGAAGACGATCGCGGAGAGCGGGTGGGCCAGGGCGCCGAGCACGGTGAAGGCGATCGCGGTGCGGATGAAGACGCGCGCGTGCCGGGTGGCGAGCGCGAGCGGCAGGAGAAGCGCCCCGCCCAGCGCGAGGAGCGGCCAGGCCCCCATGAAGCACTTGAAGACGGTGTTCATGCGGCGCATCCCCTCGCCGTAGGAATCGGACACGAGGACGAAGTCCGGCACGGCCGCGAGGACCGCTCCCGACGCCGCGAGGAGAAGCCCGGCCCGGATCGCCCCGACGGGCGGCGCGGGATCTCCCTGCGGCGCTTCGCGCAGGAGCAGCCAGAGCACGCCGGCGGCGAAGCCGACCGCGAGCGAGAAGACCGGCTTCTTCGTGAGGACGACGAGCGCGAGCGCGAGCGCGGGAAACGCGCACGCCGCCACGAGCGCCCGGTCGGCGCGCGACTGGCTGCGGACGAGGGCGATCCCGAACGCAAGGGCCGGAATCACCGCGAGGACGCCGAAGTGAAGGAAGGCGTCCCAGGATCCCGTCCCTTCCTTCCACCAGGAGAGGCCGCTGAACTCGGGGCGCGGGGAGAGCGCGAAGGGCACGAGAAAGAAGGCGGCGGGAACAAGCGTCGAGAGACTGCGGATGAGGGCGGGCCTGAAGTCCCGCTCGGCGAGGTTGCCGGCGCCCAGGATGAGGAGGGACGCGGGGAGATCCCAGGGGTTCGCCGAGACGACGGCCGCGAGGAGCAGGCCGTCGAGGACGGTCCCGCCCACGCGAGCGATCCGGCCCGCGAGGCCGAGGAACGTCACGAGGAACGGAAAGATCACCGCGTGCGGATGAAGGTCTCCGAGGCGGAACGTGAAGAGCGGCCACTCGGTGATCGTGTGGGGGTTGTCGACGCGCCGCGAGGACATCCACCAGTCGAGGTCCTTGAGAGGTTTGTCGCCGAAGGACTGCCGGGTGCCGTCGAACGTCCCGCCGAGGACGAGAAGGAGACCGCCGAAAACCGCGATCGCGCTCCCGCCACGGCGCGCGCGGATCGCGCCGAAACCCGCGAGCGCCGCGAGGGCCGGCAGGAGGGCCGCGATCAGGTTGTAGGCATACTCCGGGGGGACGCGGGCCGCGCGGGCCGGCAGGGCGAACAGATAGGTCCCGAAGTGGTAATAGGGGAACCGCTCGCCGGAAAGCCACGGGTCCGGAAGCGGGAGCCGCGCGGTCGTCATGAGGCCCGACAGGACCGCGAAGTCCATGGGCTTCTCCGTCTGGCGAATCTCGCCGAACGTCCAGCGGATCCACAGATAGAAGAGGAAGACGCCGAAGAACACGGCGAGGGGAAGAAAACGCGCGCGCGAACGGGGGAGAACTTTCGGGAGCTCCGCGCCGCCCCAAATGAGCCCCGCGGACAGGGAGAGGAACGCGAGCGGCAGCGCGAGCCGGCCGATCGGGACAAGGAAAATCGACGACAGCAGCCAGCCCGGCAGGGCGGCGAGCAAGAGGCCTACGGGCAGGGCGAAGGAAAGGACCGCGTCGGCCCGGGAGGCCGGGTCCGCTTCGTCGCCCTCGAAAAGACGGGCGAGCACGGCCGCGCCCGACGCGGCCGCCAGGAGAAGAACGAAGGCGAAGAGGAGCGCCGTCGGGACCGTCACGAGACGGATTCAAGGTAGCACAACGGCCGGCCGGGCCCGGCTTACACTCGGCGGAATGAAGAGCGCGCCGCCCCGAATCGCCGTGATCGGCGGCGGCCTTGCCGGACTCGTCGCGGCCGACCGCCTGCTCGGCGCAGGCCTGCCCGTCACGATCTTCGAGAAGTTCCCCGAAGCCGGCGGCCTCGTGGGCGTCGTGAACGTGGGCGGAACGCCGCTCGAACGGTACTACCACCACCTCTTCACGAGCGACGTCGACTACGTCTCGTTCGCGAAGGAGTTCGGCCTCGAGGGGGATCTCGTCTGGCTGAAGTCGCGGATGGGTTTCCTGTCCGGCGGCAAGCTCTACGATTTCGGCACGCCGGCCTCGCTCATCGGGTTCACTCCGCTCGGGATCCGGGGAAGGCTGGAGTTCGCGCTCTCGACGCTGAAGCTGCGGCACGACGCCGACTGGAGAAGTCTGGAGGGCGAAACGGCGATGGGCTGGATGCGCCGGAACGGGTACGGCCGCGCGCTCGACGCCGTGTGGGGGCCGCTCCTCCGGCAGAAGTACGGCCGCCGCGCGGAAGACGTGGGCCTCGTGTGGCTGTGGGGAAAGATCTTTCTCCGGACGCGCTCGCGGGACAAGACGGGCCTCGGCGAGCGCCTCGGATACCTGAAGGGCTCGTTCGGACGCGGCATCGCGGCGGTCCTCGCGCGCGTGAAGGAACGGGGCGGCGACGTCAGGACGTCCCGACCCGTCCGGATCGTGAAGCGCTCGGGCTCCGGCTTCGACGTGACCTCCGCCGGAAGCGCGGGAGCGGCGGAGGCGTTCGACCTCGTCCTCTCGACAGTCGCGATCCCCGAGCTCCTGAGGCTCGCGCCGGACCTTCCGGAGGAAACGCGAAAGACCTGGAGCGCGATTTCGTACAGCCACGCCCTGTGCCCGATCCTCGAGCTCGACCGGTCGCTCTCGCCGTACTACTGGCTGAACGTCGGCGACGACTCCATGCCGTTCGGGGGCGTCATCGAGCACACGAACTTCATCCCGAAAGAGGAGTACGGCGGGCGACACGTCGTCTACATTTCGAACTACGTGCTGCCGGACGACCCGAAGTGGAGGAAGCGGGACGAGGATCTGTGGGCCGAATACCTCCCCGCGCTCAGGATCATCAACCCCGCCTTCGACGCGAGCTGGATCCTCGCGAAACAGATCGGGCGCGCGGAGTACGCGCAGCCCATCATCGTGCCTCACTACTCGAAGCTTCTCCCGCCGCTTCAGACGCCCGTCGAAGGGCTCTGGTCCGCATGCATGGCCCAGACGTACCCGGAAGACCGCGGCCAGAACTACGCGATCCGCATCGGACGCGAGGCGGCGGACGCGATCGTCGCCTCGCTCAAGTGAGCGTCCGCTAGACTCCCCTCATGCGAGACGTCGATTTCTATTACCACCGGAACGGTTGAACGAGCTGCGGCCGCACCCGGGAGGTGCTGGACGCCACGAAGGCCCGCGTCGCCACGACGCGCAAGGCGAAGTCGGATCCCCTGTCGGAGAAGGACGTGCGCGGACTCCTGAAGGAGGTCGACGAGGTCGTCATCGCGAAAGGAAAATCCGCCCGCACCGTGCCGGCGCGCGACGCGACGCTCGACGATCTCCGGGGCCCGTCGGGAAATTTTCGCGCGCCGATCATGCGGATCGGGCGGCGCCTCCTCGTCGGGTTCCACGAGGAATCGCTCCGCAAGGAGCTCGGCGCGCGCTGAACCTCAGGGTTCCTCGACGAGCAAAAGCTGCGGGTCGGGCGGGATCGCCCGTGTGAATTCCTCGGGCGTCAGGAGGCCGTGCACGCCGACTCCGAGGAGGCGCACGGGGCGCGTCGCCGCTTCGGTCCGCCCGAGAAGCGCGACGGCGCGCCCGGCCAGCTCGTCCGCATCGCGCGTCGGCCGCCGCGTGTCGCTCCGGGTGACGGTCGTGAAGTCCCGGTAACGCACCTTCAGGACGAGCGTGCGCGCGAAGAGGTCGCGCTTCGCGAGCCAGGAAGCGTCCTGGCGCGCCATGGCCTCGACCTCGGCGCGCATCTCGGCGGGATCCGTGAGGTCCTCGGCGTAGGTGTCCTCGGTGCTGCACGACTTCGCGCGCTGGTTCGGGACGACGGGGCGGGGATCCTCGCCGTGAGCGAGCCGCAGAAGGGAATCGGCCCAGCTCCCGACGACCCGCCGGAGCGCCTCGGCAGGGATGCGCCGCACGTCCACGAGCCGGACGCATCCGATCGCGAGCAGCTTCTCCGCCGTCTTCGGCCCGACGCCCCACAGCGCGTCGACCGGCAGCTTCTCGAGAAAGCGCTCGACTCTTTCGGGCGCGATCACGGTCAGGCCGTCGGGCTTCTTCCACCCGGAGGCGATCTTCGCGAGGAACTTGTTCGGCGCCACGCCCGCCGAGACGGTGAGGGAGGTGGCGTCGAGAACTTCCTTCTTGAGGCGGCGAGCGACGGTGACGCCGAGGGGCTCCTGCCAGGCGTTCTCCGTCACGTCAAGATACGCCTCGTCGAGGGAGAGCGGCTCGACGAGCGGCGTCACGGCGCGATAGAGGTCGAAGATCTGCTTCGAGACGGCCGAATAGCGCTTGAAGTCGGGACGCACGATCGCGAGAGAGGGGCAGAGGCGCACCGCGCGCGCCATCGGGATCGCCGAGCGCACGCCGAACTTCCGCGCTTCGTAGCTCGCCGCGGCGACGACGCCGCGCCCCTTCGGATCCCCGCCCACGGCGACAGGCCTGCCCCTGAGAGAGGCGTCGTCGCGCTGCTCCACGGACGCGTAGAACGCGTCCATGTCGAGATGAAGGATGCGGCGGAGCGCGCGGGTGCTCACCCCGCCATTCTCTACGCCGGTCGTGGGAGGGCACGCTCCAGGCCCCATGTGACGACGAGTGCCGCCGCGAGGGCGGGAAGAGTCCCGCCCGTCGACCCCGCGAGAAAGTACGCCGCGGCGCCCGCCGCCCAGCCGCACATGCCCGGGATCGCGAAGCCTCCGTGGCGGTTCGCCGGCCCGGCCTCGGCATAGAGGTCGGCGACCGCGACGGGCTTTCCGAGGAGGAAGAAGTGCGCGAGAAGGACGCCGCCGACGGGCACGAGAAGGCCGCCGAGGAGAAGCATGAAGTCCGCGTAGCGCTCGAGCCAGCCTGAGAAAAGGGAGAGCGCGGCGCCGACGAGGCCGATCGTCCAGACCGAACTGCGGTCCTTTGCCGCCGGAACGAGGCTCTTCCAGGCGAGCGCGGACATGTAGATGTTCACGAAGTTCGTCGTGAGCGTCGCGAGGGCGAGAAGGACCGCCCCGAGACCGCCGATGCCCGCGGCCGCGAGCATCGCGCCGGGGTTCGCCCCGCCCGCGGCGCGCGCCGCGACGAAACCGAGCGGGAGAAACCAGAGGCTCGTGAGCGCGAGCCCGAGAAAGACGGCGGCGGCCGCCTTCCCCGGGGAGCGCGTGTAGCGCGGGTAGTCCCCGAAAACGAGGAGCCATGAGACCTGGTAGCCGATCACGACGTCGAGGCCGCGGACGGCGGTCATCGAGCCGTTGCCGGGCAGGGCGGCCGTGGAGGCCGGGAGGCGGAGGAGCGCGAAAGTCAGGACGCCGCCGACGACGAGGAGGAGGGGGACGGCGACGCGGTCCGCGAGCGAGACGGCGCGCGGCCCGCCCGCGACGACGGCGGTCGCGAGGAGGCCGAGGCCGAACGCCCAGAACCGCTCGCTGCCCGGCCCGCCGAACAGGCGCGCGCACGCGGAGGCCGCGATCACGTTGTTGACGGCGATCCACGCGAAGTTCGTCACGTAGAGGATGAGCGAGACGACAGCGCCGCCGCGGAGGCCGAGCGCGGCCCGGCACGCGACGACGGACGGAACCCCGAGTCGGGGCCCGAGCGGCGTGAGTGACGCCACCAGCGCGGTCCCGAGAACGACTCCTCCCGCGACGAGGAAAGCCGCCTGCCTGAGCCCGAACGCGGGCGAGAGGCTCGCTCCCGTCTGAAGCGTCGTCGCGACGAGGTTCGCCCCCGCGATGATGAGGAAGAGGTCGACGGGCGACTGCGTCTTCTCGGCGTCGGGGACAGGCCCGAGATCGGCAGCCTGCATCAGGCGGCCCGGATCGCCGGGACGTCGAGGACGCGGACCCCGTCGGGTGGATTCTCGACGGCGGCGGCGAGGGCGCGGGTCATCCGGGCGCGCGTCACGAGGCCGAGCCTGCGTGCTCCGTCGCGTGTCGCGGGAATCAACTCTAGGAGGGCATAGACCGGGAAGAGCGCGTAGGGCCAGAGGTGGCCGGGGCCGAGGACGTACCACGGCCTCAGGATCGTCGCGGGGAGACCCGTCGCGCGGAGAAGTGCCTCGCCTTCGGCCCGTGCCCCCCAATACGCCCTCATGACGGGCGCGGGATGCGCGACGCTCAGGTAGACGAAGTGTCGGACGCGCGCAGGAACGGCCGCGGCGAGGGCCGCCTTCAGCGAAGCGAGGTCGACCGCCCGGAACTCCCGCCCTTTTCCCGGCGACGGGTGCGCGACGCCGACGAGGTGGACGAACGTCGCCCCGGACGGGACGCGCGCGGCGTACGAGGCTTCATCGAGCGCGTTGCCGGTGACGACTTCCGCCCCGGACGGCACGCGGGCCGTGGAGCCAGGCCGGGCGAGCGCGAGGACACGGTGGCCGCGCGCGAGAAGCAGGGGGACGAGCGCCCCCCCGAGATAGCCGGTCCCTCCCGTCACGAAAACCGTTCTCGCCGTCACGTTCGGAAAATCGTATCGCAGCTAGAGGCCGCCCCCGGATCGAGGGCGTCTGTCCCCGGCACATCGGGCCCGTCCCCTCGTGGTTTCGGCCGCGGTGACAGGCCCCTACCGTGACGGAGGAGGTGCGCGCATGTATCCACGCCTTTCGTGTGTTCTCACGGGGTTCCTCCGCGGGTCGGTGGCGCTCGTCCTCCTCGCCGTCTGCGTCACCGCCGCCGGCCAGGGCCTGCCGATGGCGACGCTCACGGGCCACGTGACGAGCGGAGGCACGCCCCTGCCCGGGGTTCTCGTGACGGCGAAGGCGCCGACGCTGCAGGGCAGCCGCACGACCGTCACGTCCTCGAACGGCGACTACGCGTTCAACAACCTCCCGCCGGGCGACTACACGGTCACGTTCGCCCTCACGTCGTTCCAGACCGTCACCCAGGCGCTCCCGCTCGGCGCGTCCCAGAGACGGGCGCTCGATGCGAGCCTGAGCGTAAAAGCCGTGGAGGCGCAGGCCGTGGTCGTCGCGAGGGCCGAGACGATCTCGTCCTCGACGCAGGCCGCGACGACGTACACGGGCGCGCAGCTCGACCAGCTCCCGACGGCGCGCACCCTCCTCTCGGCCGTCGCGCTCTCGCCGGGCGTCAACCAGAACGGACCGAACGGCGCGTACACGATTTCCGGCGCGCAGTCGTTCGACAACCTCTTCACGGTCAATGGCGCCGTCATCGTCGACAACATCCGCGGCACGCCCTACAACCTCTTCATCGAGGACGCCATCCAGGAGACGACGACCTCCACGTCCGCGATCTCCGCGGAGGTCGGCCGCTTCACGGGCGGCGTCGTGAACGCGATCACGAAATCCGGAGGCAACGCGTTCAGCGGCTCCCTCCGGACCACGTTCGCGAACGACGCGTGGTCCGCGATCTCGCCGGCCGGCGAGACGAGGACCCAGGAAGTCGTCCCCACGTACGAGGCGACGTTCGGCGGACCGATCTGGAAGGACCGCATCTGGTTCTTCGGGGCCGGACGGATGAACGACCAGAAGACGAACAACCAGACGGCGTTCCCGACGCTCATCTCCTACCCGAGGGAGAACGACGAGAAACGCTACGAGGGCAAGCTCACGCTCACGCCCTTCGCGAGCCAGACGCTGACGGCCTCGTACACGGCGATCCAGCAGAAAGTGACGAACGACTTCTTCACGTCCCACCCGATCCTCGATCTCGACAGCCTCAAGACCCGGACCCTGCCGCAGGACTTCCTCGTCCTGAACTACAGCGGCGTACTCGGGTCGAGTCTGTCCCTGGAGGGCCAGTACGCGCAGCGCCACTTCACGTTCGAGAACGACGGCTCGCTCTTCACGGACCTCGTGAGGGGGACGGTCCTCATCGACGAGCAGACCGGCGGCTACTACAACTCCCCGTATTTCTGCGGCGTCTGCTCGGACGAGAAGCGCGACAACGAGCACTTCTTCGCGAAAGCCACGTGGTTTCTCTCGACGCCCGGCCTCGGCTCGCACAACATCGTCGCGGGCTACGACAACTTCGCGGGCAAGGAGCTCCTGAACAACTACCAGTCGGGGAGCAATTACGTCATCGGCTCCACAGCCGTGATCCCCAGGGGCGGCGACCTCTTTCCGGTTTTCGATTCCTCGAGCTACATCATCTACTTCCCGATCACCCAGCAGAGCAGCGGGAGCGACGTTCGGACGCATGGCGTCTTTCTGAACGACCAGTGGCGCCTCTCGGACCGCCTCTCGTTCAACCTCGGCCTCCGGTGGGACAAGAACGCGGCGAAGGACGGGGCGGGCGTCACCCGCGCCGACGACAGCACGTTCAGCCCGCGCCTCGGGGTCACCTGGGACGTGACGGGCAGCGGGAAGATGCGGCTCGCCGCGACGTACGCGAAGTACGTCGGCGCGATTCAGGAGACCCAGGTCAGCTCCGCGACGCAGGCCGGCACACCTCTCCTTCTCTACTGGTACTACGACGGTCCGGGCGCGACGCCGATCAACACGGACCCGAACGGGCCGCTCCTGACCCGCGCGCAGGCGCTCACGCAGCTCTTCACGTGGTTCCAGGGGCAGGGCTGCCCGACACTCTCGACATGCCAGGTTCCGCTGGGCGGGGCGCAGGTGCCCGGCGTGAACCAGCAGATCCGCGGCAGCCTGGCGTCGCCGAACGCAAAGGAGTACACGATCGGCGTGCAGGGTTCCCTTTCCTCACGCGCGACCTACCGCCTCGACTTCGTGCGCCGCGAATACGGCGATTTCTACAACCTGACGCTCGACCAGTCGACCGGTCAGGTCACGGACCAGTTCGGGAACACGTTCGATCTCCAGCTCGTCGGGAACACGAACGACCTCGAGCGCAACTACACGGCGCTCCAGACGCAAGTCCAGCTCCGGCCGCTCGACCGCCTGACCGTCGGAGCGAGCTGGACCTGGTCGCATGCGATCGGAAACTTCAACGGAGAGAACGCGGGCGCAGGCGCCGTGCGGGGTCTGCCGAACTTCTATCCCGAGTACACCCAGGCGAGATGGGGCCTCCCGCGCGGGGATCTCGCGATCGACCAACGCCACCGCGTTCGCGCCTACGCGAGCTGGAACCTCCCCGTCCCGCGCGCGCTCGGCGCCCTCTCGCTCGGCGTCATCCAGGCGTTCGACTCCGGGACTCCCTACGGCGCCGCGGGCCTGGCCCTCGTCTCGCCTTACGTGACGAACCCGGGGTACGCGACGCCCCCGCGCTCCTCGACGTACTACTTCACGTCCCGGGACACGTTCCGGACGGACAACATCTCCCGGACGGACGTGAGCCTCAACTACTCGTTCCGCGTCGCGGATGCGGTCGAGGTCTTCGTTCACCCCCAGATCCTGAACGCGTTCAACAACCAGGCGGCGGTGGCGGTGGACACGACCGTGCTCTCCGCGGCGAACGCCTCCCGCTTCCTTCCGTTCGACCCGTTCACGGAGACCCCGGTTCAGGGCCCGCGTCCTCCCGCCGGTGGCGTCGCCACCACGAACTGGGACTACGGCCCGAACTTCGGCAAGGCGCGAAACGCCGCGGACTATCAGCTCCCGCGGACCTTCCAGATCTCCGTCGGGGCGCGCTTCTAGGCGGCGTTCCCGGGGAGGTTCGTTCCTCGCGCGCCGCCCGCGTGGCGCGCGAGGAACGCGAGGACGGCCTCCTCCGCCCAGTAGACCGGCGTGAACCCGCGCGCCGACACGAAACCTGCGTGTCCTCCCCGGTCCGTGACGACGAACCGCACGGCGGATGACGCCGCGTCGCGGGCGCGCCGGGTCGCCTCGGGCGGGAGGAACGGATCGTCGAGCGCCGAAACGCAGAGCGTGGGAACCGTGATGTGCCGGAGGAACGGAAGAGAGCTCGAGCGGGTGTAGTAGTCGTCCGCACCCGCGAAGCCGTGAAGCGGCGCCGTCGCGGCGGCGTCGAATTCTCGGAACGTGTACGCGCGGCGCGCGCGCGGGAGGTCGATCCTCTCCGCCGCCTCGGGAAAGCGGCGCCCGAGGTCTTCGGCCTTCGCCGTGAGCGTCTTCACGAAACCGCGCACGTAGAGCTTCGTCGGGAAAGAATCCATGTAATGGTCCCCGGCCGCGAGATCGTATGGGACGGACAGCGTCGCGGCCGCCGCGACGGTGGCGGCTTGCGGGTGCTCACCGAGCCATTTCAGGAGCACGTTTCCCCCGAGGGAGATGCCTGCCGCGAACAGCGGCCGTCCGTCCCGGGCCGCGAGCGTGCGTGCCACGAAGTCGAAGTCGGACGTCTCGCCCGAGTGATAGAGGCGCGGGCGCTCGTTCGGGACGCAGCGGCGAAGGTCGCTCGCGT
>JAMQPJ010000584.1 GCA_023717585.1 Thermoanaerobaculia bacterium | reverse complement strand
ACCGCGGCGTTGTGGGTCACCGCGAGGAGCCAGAGGTGCGGTGTCACGACGCCGCCCAATTCGCCGCGCCGCGAGGCGAGACGCACGAACACCTCCTGGACGACGTCGCGCGCGTCTTCCTCGCGGCCTGTTCGCCAGAGGGCGAGGCCGTAAAGGCGCCGCGACGCGAGGTCCCAGATCGTTTCGAGGGCCGCGGGATCGCCCGCCGCGAGGGCGTCGAAGGGCGCGCGCAGCGCTTCTCCCCAGGAAACGTCGCGGTCGGGGAGACTCCTCTCGAAGTGATCGGCCACCGCGTGCATCCTAAGGAAGACGCCCGGGGCGCGCGATCTGGTCACGCCGGCGGCGGCCGGCGGACGGACAGGCGACAATCCCGCCATGCTGCTCCTCAATCCGAAACGCCCCCTCCCGCTGCCGCTCGATCCGAAATCGCAGGAGCTCGTCGGAAAGACGATCGCGTTCTTCGAGGCGAAGGGGAAGGCGGCCCTTCGCCGGGACGACCTCGATCGGGTCTGGTACGCGGATTTCCTCGCTTTCGTGAAGAAAGAGAAGCTGTTCGCGACGTTTCTCACGCCGTCGGCCTGGGGCGCCGCGTCCCGGTGGGACACGTATCGCAATGCCGCGCTCAACGAAGTCCTCGCGTTCTACGGCCTGGCGTACTGGTACACGTGGCAGGTCACGATCCTGGGGCTCGGGCCTTTCTGGATGAGCGGGAACGTCGCGGCGAAGAAGGAGACGGCCTGCCTCCTCGAGGAAGGCGGGATCTTCGGCTTCGGCCTTTCGGAGAAAGAGCACGGCGCGGACATCTATTCATCCGGGATGCAGCTCGTTCCGGCCGGCGCGGGAAGCTACGTCGCGCGCGGGGACAAGTACTACATCGGGAACGGGAACGAGGCGGCGCGGCTCTCGGTCTTCGGAAAGATCGCGGGGACTGACGAGTACGTCCTCTTCGCCGTCGACCCGAGACGCCCCGAGTACGAGCTCGTACGGAACGTCGTCGCGAGCCAGTCCTACGTCGCGGAGCTCGTCCTCCACGACTACCCGGTCACGGAAGCCGAGCTCCTCCTGCGCGGCCCGGCCGCGTGGGACGCGGCCCTGAACACCGTCAACGTCGGGAAGTACAACCTCGGCTGGGGCTCGATCGGCATCGCGACGCACGCGTTCTACGAGGCGATCCGCCACGCCGCGAACCGGCGGCTCTATGGCATGGCCGTCACCGACTTTCCGCACGTGAAGCGCATGTTCACGGACGCGTACGCGCGCCTCGTCGCCATGAAGCTCTTCGCGCTCCGGGCCTCCGACTACTTCAGGTCCGCCTCGCGCGAGGACCGGCGCTACCTCCTCTTCAACCCGGTCGTGAAGATGAAGGTCACGACCGAGGGCGAGAAGGTGATCGACCTCCTCTGGGACGTCATCGCGGCGAAAGGCTTCGAGAAGGACACGTATTTCGAAATGGCCGCCCGCGACATCCGCGCGCTCCCGAAGCTCGAAGGCACGGTCCACGTCAACATCGCGCTCATCGTCAAGTTCATGAAGAACTACTTTTTCGCCGCGGCGCCCTGCCCGGACGTCCCGCGGAGGGACGATCCGTCCGACGACACGTTCCTGTGGGACCAGGGGCCCGCGAAGGGCCTCGGAACGATCCGCTTCCAGGATTCCGCTCCGGTGTTCGCCGCGCGGAACGAGCCGAACGTCGCCGTGTTCCGCGAGCAGACGGCGCTCTTCCGCTAAATGCTCCTGCGCGCGACCCCGACCGAGGAGCAGGCGAAGGACGTCGACTTCAGCCTCGTCGTCGGCGAGCTCTTCACCCTCGTCGTCTACGCGCAGCTCGTTCTCGAGAACGCGAAGCTCCTCGGAGAGCGGGCAGCCGACCCGGACCTCGTGGACCAGATCTTCGACGTCCTCGTGCGCGACTTCTCCCGCCACGCGGTCGATCTCTACACGAAGCCCGCCGGCACGGCGGCGCAGATGGACTACGCGTTGAAACTGGTTCGCAAACCGGTCCACGACGCGGCGCGGTACGAGCGCGTCTGGGGGAAGGTTCACGCGCTGAAGGACGCCTACGAGATGAACCCCTGATCTGGCAGGTCACGCCCGACGGCGTCACCCCCGCGGCGTTACAGCCCCAGGTGTCGCGCGGCCTCTTCCGGGCTCGCCACGAGGGCACCCGTCTGGCGCTTCTTCACGCGGCCGTCGGGACCGGTCACGAGGAAGTGGGGCACACCGCCGATGTTCATCTTCTTCGCCCACGCGCCCGACGAGTCGACGAGGACCTCGCGTCCGAGGCTTCGCGCCATCTCCGCGCACTTCGGCATCGCGTCCATGCCGACGACGAAGGTCGTCTCGATGCCGCGTTCCTTGACGAGGTCCGCGAGCGCGCGGTCGCCGGGGAGCGACTGCCTGCAGGGCCCGCACCAGGGCGCGACGTAGACGATGAGGCAGCCCTTCGCGCCCGC
>JAMQPJ010000504.1 GCA_023717585.1 Thermoanaerobaculia bacterium | reverse complement strand
TCGCGATCCGGATCTGGGAGGTTCTCGCTCCCGCCGTCGCACCCGGCCGGCTCGTTCGGGTCGAGCTGCACGAGACCGAGCGCAACAAGGTCGTGTACACGGGGCCCTCGTGAGGGCCCTCATTTCGAACGACGACGGCGTCCACAGCCCCGGCATCGCGGCGCTCGAGCGGGCCGCGCGGGCCGCCGGGTTCGAAACATACGTCGTCGCGCCCGACCGCGAGCAGAGCGCGTCGGCCCATTCGCTCACGATGCACCGGCCTCTCCGCGTCCTGAAGACCGGGGAAAGGACCTGGGTCGTCGACGGCACCCCGACGGATTCGGTGAACATCGCGCTCTGTTCGGTGTTGAAGGCGAACCCGCCGGATTTCGTGTTCTCCGGAATCAACGCGGGCCCGAATCTGGGCGACGACGTGACGTACTCGGGCACGGTCGCCTGTGCGTTCGAAGGGACTCTCCTCGGCGTCCCGTCGATCGCGTTCTCCCTCGACTACGCACGCGACGCCGAGGGAGCGGTCGACTATTCCGAGGCGGAGAAGGCCGCCTGGAAGATCCTCGTCTGGGCGAAGGATCATCCGCCCGCGCCCGATACGCTCTGGAACGTGAACATCCCCGCGGGCAAGCCGCGGGGTTTCCGGCCGACGCGCATGGGCAGGCGCCGGTACGGAGAGAGCATCGTGGAGAAGATCGATCCGCGCGGACGCCCGTATTACTGGATCGGCGGAACGTTCGTCGACACGAAGGCCGAGGGAACGGATCTTCTCGCGGTGGCCGAGGGCTGGGTGTCCCTGACGCCGCTTCACATGGACATGACCGACTACCGCGCGCTCGCCGATCTGGACGGCCTCGCGGAGAAGATCGCGCCGCCCGACGCGGGATAAAATCGAGAACGTGAAGCCGGCCGATCCCGAGGTCGTGCGCGCGGCCCGGGCCGGCGCGGGAGAGCGGCGGGCGCTCGTCGCGCGCCTGAAGGCGGCCGGGCTGTGCCGCGACGCCCGCGTCGCCGAGGCAATGGCCGCCGTGCCGCGCCACCTTTTCGTACCGTCCGTGCTCCTCGGCGAGGCCTACGGCGACCACGCGCTGCCGATCGGCTACGGCCAGACGATCACGCAGGCGGCGAACGTCGCCCGCGCGGTGGAGATGGCGGCCCTGACTCACGCGGCGCGCGTCCTCGAGGTTGGGACCGGTTCGGGCTACCAGGCGGCCGTTCTCGCGAGACTCGCGCGCTGGGTCTTTTCGCTCGAGCGCATCCCCGAGCTGGCAGGAGGGGCCGTTCGGCTGCTCAAGGCGCTCGGCGTCTCGAACGTCTCCGTCAAGGTCTTCGACGGCTCCTACGGCTGGGGCGAACATGCGCCCTACGATGCGATCGTCGTGGCGGCCGCGGCCCCCGAGGTGCCCGAGCCGCTCGTCGCGCAGCTCACCGCCGGGGGGCGCCTCGTGATCCCGGTCGGCTCGGCCGGCCGGCAGAAGCTGCTCGTGGTCCGCAAGCTCCCGAACGGCCGTACCCGGACGGAGGACGCCGGCCCCGTGGCGTACGTCCCGCTCGTAGGTCGCTTCGGCTTCGCTCCCAGGGAAAAGGGGAAGGAGAGGGCCTCGAGGTGACGGACCGGGACGCGTCGATCGACGGAGCGGGCGGCTGGAGCGCTTCGGCGCGCCGCTGGACGATCTCGGGCCGGGTGCAGGGCGTCGGCTATCGCGCGTTCGCCGCCCGCGTGGCCCGGGCGCTGAACCTGCGGGGCGGCGCGCGAAACCTCGGGGACGGCCGCGTGGAAGTGGTGGCGTCCGGCGCCGTTCACGCCCTCGACCGCCTGGAGTCGGCCCTCGGCGAAGGACCCCGCCTCGCGCGCGTCACCCGCGTGGACGCCGAGCTGCTCGACGCCGGTCCTTCGACCGACGAGGTGGCCGCCTGCGACGTGGAGTTTTGAGCTCTCCGTTTAAGATCGGAGCCCTGTGAACGAACGCAAGATCCTGATCGTCGACGACGACGAGGACATTCTCCTCATCGTGCAGACACTGCTCACGAACGCGGGCTACGCCCCCGTGCTCGCGCGCAACGGGCGGGAGGGAATCGAACAGGCCACGGCCACGCAGCCTGACGTGATTCTCCTGGACGTCACGATGCCCCAGATCTCGGGATGGGAGGTCTGCGCGACGCTCAAGAACCTGCCCGAGACCGCCGCGATTCCAATCGTCATGCTCACGGTGAAGTCCGAGATCAAGGACCTCATCACGGGGATGCAGGTCGGCGCCGACGACTACATCACGAAGCCGTTCACGAAGAGGCATCTTCTGGAGACGGTCGAGCGCCTCCTGGAACCGGGGGAGGGCCGGCGTTCGGCGTTCCTTCCGAAGGAGACGGGAGACGCGCGGACGCGCAATCTGCTCTTCGACACGGTGTCCGGCCTTCCGACGATTCCCGTGATCGTCGACGCGCTCCGCGAATGGCTCCTCGTCGACCAGGAAGTGGGCGTCCTTTTCATCGACTTCGAGAAATACGCCCACATCGAGGACTACTACGGCTGGGAGGTCTTCGACGACGTCCTGCGCGAGGCGGCCAAGGCGCTCAAGCGCCTTCTCGGCACGCTGTTTTCGACCGAGGATCTCATCGCGATAAACCGGCCGTCCGGCTCGGAGTTCTACGTCTTCCTGTCCGTGCCGCCGGGCCTCCGCGGCGACGAGATCCTCGAGCGGCTGCAGCGCAAGGCGAAGCAGATCGAGGAGTCGCTGAAGGAGACGCTGAGCGAGAAATTCCAGAACCGCATCCAGCGGAAGATCGGCCTCTACGTCGGGTATTCGAAGCTCCTCTACAGCCCGCAGGTCCGCCTCGAGCGGCTCGTCTACAGGGCGCTCCGCGAGGCGATTTCGGTCGCCTCGACGAAGGAGGGCGAGCGCGCGGCCCTCCTCCGGGAGCAGTTCAAGGACGTCCTCGTCCACAGGCAGATCGAGACGCTGTACCAGCCGATCGTCGACCTTTCGACGGGCGAAGTCTTCGCGCACGAGGCGCTTTCTCGCGGTCCGGCCGATTCGCCGTTCGAGAATCCCGAGGTGCTCTTCGACTACGCGCTGAAGTCGGATCAGGTGTGGGGGCTCGAGAAGATCTGCATGCAGTTCTCGGCCGAGCGCTTCGTGGGAAAGCGGCCCGGGATGCTGTTCGTCAACGTCGAGACGGAGCTCATCCACGAGCTGAAGTCGCGGGGGCACGAAGTTCTGCAGCCGCTTCTCGCGATCCAGAGCGGCGTCGTCCTCGAGATCACCGAGCGCGCCGCCATCCGCGACTACGATCTGTTCCGCGAGAGCGTGCGCGTGCTGCACGACCTCGGGTTCCGGATCGCAATCGACGACGCGGGCTCCGGGTACGCGTCCCTCCAGTCGATCGCCGAGCTGCGGCCGAATTACCTCAAGATCTCGAACTACCTCGTCACGGGCCTCCACGAGGACTCGATCAAGCGGGACGTCGTCGAGATGCTCGTACGGCTCGCCGCGCGGATCGACGCGGAGACGGTCGCCGAAGGCATCGAGACGGAGGCGGAGAAGGCCGAAGTCCAGCGCCTCGGCGTCACGTACGGGCAGGGCTACCTGCTGGGACGGCCGGCGAAGCTGTAGGAGGCCGCGATCCCGTCCAAGCGCGCCACGAGAGCGCGAACGCTCAGACAGGAGGCGCCGAGGAGAAGACAGCCGGGAGATCGCCTTCGAGTGTTCGGATGAGAAAACGCGCGCCCGGATTCGCGTGGGCGCGTTTGACGTAGGCGAGCGCAACGGCCTCGCCCGCCGCCACGGCCGGGGTCGCGCTCGTGACCGCCCCGCTCTCTTCACCTTCGAAGAAAACCTTGTCCCCCGTTTTCGGGTTGCCGCCGGAGACCGAGAGCAGGACGAGCCGCCGGTTCACGTGGCCGTACGTCTTGATGCGCGCGACGGTCTCCTGTCCGACGTAGCAGCCCTTGTCCTCCGAAATGAAGCCTCGCCCGCGGAGTCCCGCCTCGTCCGGCAGAACGGCCTCGGTCAGCTCGAAGCCCCAGCGGGGGATGCCGGCGGCGATGCGCAGGGTCTCGAGACGTTCGGGTGACGCGAGCTTCGCTCCGGCGGAGAGAAGAGAGGAAGAGATTTCTTTTGAAAGGGAAGAGGGGAGGCGGAGGTCGCAGCCGGGGACGCCGGTGCGGTTCTCGCGGACGATGCGGATGGCGCCGCCTTCGGCGGC
>JAMQPJ010000498.1 GCA_023717585.1 Thermoanaerobaculia bacterium | reverse complement strand
TGAAGTTCTTGTTTCGGGAGCCGCTCTCGGCCTACGGGGTGCGGGCGGGCGACCTGTCCTTCGGCGCGAAGGCCTTTGCCGTCGTCGCGCCGATCATGGTGCTCCTCAGCTTCCCGGCTTCGAGGATGCCGGAGTTCCTCGCCCAGTACCCGCTGAACCGAGCCGCGGGCGACGGCCCGTTTTCCTTCGCGGGCCACGCCATCGCCTACCTCTTTTTCTACGCGGGCTGGGAGTTTGGCTTCCGGGGATTCGTACAGTGCGGATTGCGCGACGAGCTGGGGGACTGGAACGCCATCCTCGTCCAGACACTTGCCTCGTCTACCCTCCACATTGGCAAGCCCATCGGGGAGACGCTCGGCGCGGTCCTCGGCGGGCTCGTGTGGGGCGTCATCGCCTTCCGCTCGCGCTCGCTGCTCATCCCGCTTCTGACTCACTGGGTGCTGGGCCTGTCTCTCGACCTCTTCATCGTCTGCAGGTAGCGGTGCCGGGCGATTGAACGTGAGGCGGGCGACGGACGACACGGCGCGACTCGTATTCGGGCGAGTGGAGCTGCAGGCGGCCGACGCGGTCATCCTCACTTCTCTCGCGGCGTTCAGCCTCCTGGCGGTGGGCGGAAGGGCGACCGTCGAGGGCTGGCCTCTTCTGGTCGCCAGGAACGTCTGCGTCTCAGCGGCCGTCCTGATCTCGGCGGCCGTCACGCCGCGGATCCGGCGTCTCCCGCTTGCGTTTCTCCTCCGCACGGCCACGGTCACCTTCTCGTTCGCCTACCTGTTCAGTGCCGTCGCCGGACTTCAGCTTATCCTCCACGAGAGCTTCAGGGACGACCTCGTTCTCGCTTTCGAAGCGCGCCTCTTCGGCGTCCAACCCACCCTGTGGATGGAGCGATTCATCACGCCCGCTCTCACCGAGTGGATGATGTTCTGCTACGTGATCTACTTGCCGCTCTACCCGGTCCTGTGTGCAATCCTCTGGGTCAAGCGGGGCGAGGCGGCGGCGGAGGAGTACTTCTTCACGCTGGGCCTCGCGAACGTCCTGTGCGACGCCGGCTTCATCCTCTTCCCCGTGGCCGGCCCGATGTACTGGATGCCGGACCGGTACAGCGTGCCGCTTCACGGGTGGGTTTTCACCTGGGCGGGGGAGCTCATCCGGACACGGGCTCATTTCGCGGGCGGCTCTCTTCCGAGCCCTCATGCCGCCGCCGCGACGGTCATGTGGCTCATGGCCTGGAGGCATTACCGCCCGGCGTTCTGGGCCCTCGCGCCGGTGATCCTTTCCCTCTACGTCTCCACGTTCTACTGCCGATACCACTATGTGACGGACACGATCCTCGGCATCGCGACGGCCGGGCTGGCGCTGATCGTCGCGCCGCTGCTCCAGCGGGCGTGGAACCGGCTCGCTGGCGCGTGACCTGAGTTGGAAGTAGACTCTTACCGTACGCAGACACTGGGCGCGTGGTCAAGGAGGACCGATTCATGAGTAAGGTGCGTCTTGCCGCGATTTTCTCGGCGGTTACCACGATCTGCTTCTTCGCCCCGGATGCCCACGCCCAGGCGAGCCGCACCTGGGTTTCCGGAGTGGGCGACGACGCCAACCCGTGCAGCCGCACGGCCCCATGCAAGACCTTCGCAGGGGCCATTTCCAAGACCGCCGCCAAGGGCGAGATCAACACCCTCGATCCCGGAGGTTTCGGCGCGGTGACGATCACCAAGTCGATCACGATCGACGCGACCGCCGGCCTGGGCGGGATTCTCGCCGCCGGCGCCAACGGTGTCATTGTGAATGCCCTGACCACCGATGTGATCATCCTGCGGCATCTCGACATCAACGGGTTCGGAACCGGACTCAACGGCATCCGGATTCTCGCCGCGGGGCAGGTCCGGGTCGAGGACTGCAAAATCTTCGGTTTCACGGGACGCGGAATCACCGACGAACGGACCAGCGGGAAACTCGTGGTGACGGACACGATGGTCAGCAACAACACCCAGACCGGAATCGTCGCCATAGCCCCTTCGCCCGGCACGCTGGTCCTCAGCCTGGACCGCGTGAGGATGGACGGCAACGCCAACTCCGGACTCGCCATTACTTCGGGCGCGAAGGCCACCGTCGTCCGTTCGCTGGCGTCTGGAAACGTCGCCTGTGGTTTCTATGCGGACAACATCGGTGGCAATGCGACGATCGACTTGCACGACTCCGTAGCTTCCGGGAATGGTACCGGTATCTTCGCGGGTGGCGGAGGGACGATCATTCGCGTTTCGGACACGACGGTGACGGGCAACACGACGGGCCTCGCCGGATCCAGCATTCTTTCGTACGGAAACAACCGCTTCGACGGCAATACAGGTGGCAACGGTCCGCCAACAGGCCCCGTGAATCCACAGTAGGGCGAGCGGAAGGAAGCGCGCGACCGCCCAGCGGGCGCGGAGATTGCCGGTTCAGGGAAGGGAGCTCCCCGGGGTCCGGCGACCCTCGGGGAGCCCGTCGATTCGGCCATGAAGGCCGCCGGGAGCCGGGCGTCAGGGCTTGGGAATGTCGATGACCGCGGAGCCGATGTTGTTCGCCTCGTTCGTCTCGATGATGCCCAGCTCGAGATCCGCCTTCGCCCGAATCGTGTAGTTGCCTTGCTTCCAGGCGTCCGTCTCCGGCCCGAGGAGGACGACGCTCTGACCGACGGGAATCTCCGGGGTGTTGAGCTTGACGACGCTCGTCGCGGGCGGTGGGTCGAGCGCCGGAGCGAACTGGTTGGCAGGGACGTGCACGGGCGGACAGACCCCGGGCCCGGCGATGCACCAGAAGCCGAGTGTCGTCCTCTTCGTCACCGGAGCGAGGCCCGTGTTCGACACGGTGAAACGCATCCGGACGTACCAGTTGTTGATCCTCTTCTCCTTCAGGAGCTCGACCCGCACGGTCAGATCCGGGCGGCCCGGCGTGTGCGGCGGTTCCGGCGCGGGCGGCCCGGCGAGAAGAGGCCCGGCGGAGAGGAGGAGTGCGGCGATGAGTGTGCGGCGCATGGTGTCTCCTTTCTTCGTTTCTTCAAGTTGCGTCGTGACGTCACTCGTACTCGACGACGATCGAGGCGCCGGACGGCGTGACGGCGAGGACCTGGTGGAACGACGGGTCGGCGGCGCGAAGGCCCGCCATGACCGCGGCCGCGATCGCATTGCGAACCTGTGCCGTGTTCAGGCGCGAGTGGATGCGGTCGCGGATCATGACCTTGGTGTCCTGCGCGTAGGCGCGGAGGGGCGGAAGAAGCCAGTTCTCGAAGTCGGAGCCGACCTGGACATCCGCCTCGAAGGTGTCTTCGGCCGACGGGAACGTGAGCGCGCCCGCGGAGAGTCCGGGCGCGAGGCTCAGCGTGACCCGGGCGTTGCTGATGTTGATGTCCGGCGCGAGGTCGTCCTCCCAGCGGGGAACGACGCAAAGCGGCCCGGCCCCGTAGCAGAAGCGCAGCTCGCCCTTCATCTCTCTGCCGCGGCCCTCGAATCCGATCGTCAGCACGAGCCGCCCGTTCGCCACGGAGCCGGAGAGGGAGTTGGAGTTCACGTTCGTGAACCGATAGCGAACGGTCTCGGCGATCCCGATCGGAAGGGCGAGGTTCTGGAGGATCCGGGCGCCGAGCGGGACGCGCTTGTCGAAGTCGGGAACGGTGAAGGGCAATGCGAGCGGGCCGGCGCCGGTGATCGCGCCGCTGAGAGTCAGGCTCGAGGCGTTTTCGCCGTGGTGGATGTGAATGAACGCGGGCGCGAGGCCGAGCGAGGCGACCGCGAGGCCCGTGAGAGCCGAATCGACGGTCAGG
This sequence comes from Thermoanaerobaculia bacterium, assembly GCA_023717585.1. Lineage (GTDB taxonomy): Bacteria > Acidobacteriota > Thermoanaerobaculia > UBA5066 > UBA5066 > Fen-183. Next base: position 7,825 of record JAMQPJ010000498.1, on the reverse strand, counting down.
GTCTTGATCACCCGGAAGTCCCGGGCGAGGGTCGTTCGGAGGCCTCCCTTGACGACGCGGATCGTGGCGAGTCCCGCCGCGATGTTCGGCACCACCGCCTCGATCGAATCGTCACCCCAGATCGGGGTCGCCATCGCCGTGGCCGTGTTGCCCCGGACGATCTCGACGCGGCTGGCGCCCTTCGTGCCGCCGAACAGGCTGCCCCTCAGCGTGACGTGCGTGCCCACGGGGCCGCGCGCGGGCGACACCGATGCGAGCGTGGGCATCCGCTCCCAGTCGACCCGTTTCTCTCCACAGCGCGTTCTCACCGTGACATGGCCGCCCGTGGCAGGGCTTCTGAAGGTGTGCGACGAGGCGCGCGGCGCGGGGTCGGCGAACGCCGGCTGGGCGCTGGACGCCTCGATATGAACGGGGTAAGCCCACTGGACACCGGGCGCCCCGGGCACGCCCACCCGCCGGTCGCGGACGTCCCACGTCGCCGTGATCGCGTCCTGCGCGTTGATCTCGGTGGGCGAGAGGGTGAGCGTGATCAGGGGCTGGTTCGAGAAGTCCTGACAGTTTTGAAGATTCGCCGGGTCGGGCGCCTGCGCGCGCGGCTCACGCGGGCCGGTCGGGATCGTGGGCGCCGGGCGCGGCGGCGGGATCTGCGCGAGCAGGGACGTCGCGAGGAAAGGGAGAAGAACGGCCGCGAGGGCGAAGCCTCTCGTTTTCATGGCGCGCTCCTACTTGAACTTGTTCGGGAAGTCGGACTGCGGGCCGACGTTCACCCGTTGCGCGATCCGGATGCGGCGGCACGTCGTGTTGTTTCCCTCGTTCGACTCGGCAACGGCGCCGCCGGGATCGACCGTGGCGCACACGAAGTAGTCGCCGGGGGGCGTGTCCGCGGGGATGCCGGCGCCGGTTGCGTACTGATGGAAAGCGCCGGGCGCGAGGTCCACGGTGTTGCTCACGCGGCCTCCCTTGAGGAGCGCGTCCTCGACGAAGTTCGCCGAGAACACCCGGAAGCCGGCGGGAACGTTCTGGTCGCGTCCGAGCGTCAGGTCGACCATGTACCCGGTGGGGTGGGCCTGCGTCCCGTGAGCCGGAGCCGTCCCGACGTTCTTCACGATGAGGCGGATCCGGTTGCCGATGTCCTCGCCGGGCGCGGCCGCGGGCGGCGACACGAGGTCGACCGTCAGGTCCGGGGCCGGTAGAGCCGCGTGGAGGGTGGGGCCGGCCGCGAGGCCGAGCCAGGCGGTCGCGAGAAGCGAGAGCGGGGAAGCGTGGTGTCGTTTCATGGTTTCCTCCTTTTCCTGGAGGAAAGTTGGGCCCCTCCCGCGCGAAGTTCTCGCAGGATTCCTGAACGAACCGTGACGATTCCGTGAAAGACGCGTCCAGCGGTGCGCGCCGTCACGGAACGACGGAGCCTCGGACTTCAGCGGCCGAGCGTCACGGAGAAGATCTGGTTCCGCCCGCCGGCCTGCGCCCAGAGGACGCGCCCACCCGTCACGTCGACATGGTGGACGCCTCGATCGAAGGGACGGACGCGCACGGCCGCCCCGCCCGAGGCGGAGACCTTCCAGAGGCCGGCGAAATCGCCCAGCCGGGTGAAGGAGACGGTGGATCCGTCCGTCGAAAAAGCGGGCCCGTGCCCGTCGGACGCGATCCGCCGGGGGCTCCCGGTCGCGCCGAGGACGAAAACGCCGTTCGTTTTCGCGGCGCCGGCCTCCGCAGGACCGCTCCATGCGAGCGTCGCGCCGTCCGGCGAGAAGCGGATCCCGTCGTAGACCTGTCCTTCGACGCTGCGGGCATCGTGCCCCGTGACGAGGTCGCGAACGAGGAGCGCCCGCTGTCCGGCGGCGAGCGGCTCCTCGATGGCGATCCTCTTGCCGTCCGGGGAGACGGCGAACGACGTCGACCGGAAGCCGAACCGCGTCAGGACCCGCCGCGTCAGCCCGGCGATGTCGATCGCGAGAACCTCCGTGGCGCCGTCCGGCGCGTCGACGAGATAGGCCACGGTCGACGAGTCGATCCAGCACGGATCGTGGGCGGCTCCTTCGCTCAGTGTCGTTCGCCGGAGAGTCGAGGTCTCGGTCAGGACGACGACGTCGTCCGTTTCCGTCCGCGAAAGGACGCTCGCGGCATGGCGGCCGTCGGGAGAGAGGCGCGGCTTCTGGTGGTAGTCGTCATTCGTGAGCCGGCGGCCCTCGGCGGCCGTCGGGCTGTCGGCGAGATAGAGGTTCGACAGGTCGCTGCCGTGAGAAAAAAGAAGGGTCTGGCCGTCGGGGGAGGCCGTGGGGGAGGAGAAGTCCCCGATCCCGAGCGTGAGCGGGTCCGGCCGGGACGACGTCCGCGCGGCCATCCAGAGGATGAAACGCCCGCGCACCCGACCGGCGAAAATCAACGTCTCGCTGTCGGCCAGCCAAGTGATCCCGTAGAGCTGTTCTGGTTCCCCTGTCAGCGTCTTCGTCTCTCCCGAGGCGAGATTGCGCACGAAGAGGTGGCCGAGGCCGCCGTTCGGATCGCTCGTCGTGAAGGCGAGCAACTTCCCGTCCGGCGAGAAGCGCGGGACGAACCCCGTCGGGGCGATCTCCTTGTGTTCGCCGGGACGATCGGGCGGCCCCCCCCAGAGAGGATGCTCACCGCCTTCGTGCTTCGTGTACGCGACCGTCCTACCGTCGTGTGAAAAGCCGGCGCCGCTGACCCCCGGAATCCACAGTCGTGGCGCGCCACCCATGCTGCCGACGCGCCAGAGGTCGGGCAGGTGCGTTCCGTCCTCGCCGCTCCGGAATCGGGAGAAGACGATCTCGTTCCCGTCCGCAGTAAAGACGGGCTGGTCGCCGCTCGCGCCGATCGCGTCGGTCAAGCGCCACGAAGTGCCGCCGTGAGCGGCCATGACGTAAATGTCGAGCTTCGCGGGGCTCTGCGGCTCGTACGAGACGTACGTGACGATCTTTCCGTCCGGGGAGAACGCGGGTTTCACAGCCGTCGAGAGACCGGACGTCACCTGGCGGAGGGTCGAGGCGGAAGGCGCGAACGGGCGGTACCAGGAGATCGCCGGCAACGGGGCAGGCTCGTTCCGGCTGGAGAGGAGACGAGGCACGGCGAATGCGAGGACGCCCAGAAGCGCGGCGGCGGCGAGAGCCGCGGGGAGCACGTGCCTCGAGGGGCGCGGTGCCCGGGAAGCGGGCGCCGGCGCCGGTGAAGGAGCTTCGGGCGAGGCCGTCAGATCCGGTACGGGCGGCGGCGCGGCGGCCCCGCCGTCGAGGGGGGCGACGAACCGGAAGCCTCGTCCGTGGACGGTCCGGATCACCTCCTGATCCGTGGCTTCGGCGATCGCCTCACGCACCTTCCGGATCGAGTGGTGGAGCGCCGACTCGCTGACGAACTTCACGTCCCAGACCTTCTCGATCAGCTCCTCTTTCGGGACGACGCGGTCGCGGTTCCGGACCAGGAAGAAGAGGACGTCGAGAGCGCGGGGCTCCAGCCGGACCGGCTGGCCAGCCCTGCGGAGCTCGAATCGCTCTTCGTCGAGCTCCATCCCGAGAAATGCGTAGATCACGTCCGCCGCCCCTTTTCTTCGAGTATTCCCCTCCGGCGGGCGCCCGGCAACCGGGCCATCAGCGATCCGTCACGAATTCTTCACGCCTCCCACGAGATTTTTCGCCGCCGGCGGCCCAGCTTGTCCGGCATGAACATCAACCGCTTCGCCCTCCTGGCCGTCCTCTTCCTCGCCATCTCGCGCCCGCTGGCGGCCGAGAACCTGGTGCGCATCGGGACCTTCGATCGGAACGTGAACGAATGGCCTGCCGAGGGTTCCGCGGCGGTCGTCGCCTGGAGCGCCCTCGACGCCGGTGGATCGACCTCGTCCGGCTCGGCCCTGGTGACGAACGTCTCGCCCGGCGGCTCGAACGGAGAGGGCGTCCATCAGTGCGTCTTCGCCGGGATTCGGGCCGGCGCCAGGTACGCGTTCGGTGGAAGAGTCAGGATCCCCTCCGGACAGGCGCGCACAGGATTCGTCATGGTCGGCTTGCGCTGGTACGCCTCCTCCGATTGCAGCGGCGATCCCCTGGACCAGCCCCGAACCGATGAGGCGACAGCCCTCGATTCGTGGATCCTCCTTCGGGAGTCGAGCGTGGCGCCGGAGACCGCCCGGAGTGTCGAGATGCTCGCGTTTCCATCGAAGGTGGAAGCGGGCGGACAGCTCCAGGCCTACTTCGACGACATCTTTCTCTCCCCGAGCCTCGTGACGATTCCCTCTTCGGCCTCGATCCACGGCGTGGGCGGGACGTTTTTCCACTCGGACCTCTGGGTGATGAACCTCTCCTTCTCCGAGACCGCCACCGTGACGGCGCGATACAGGTGCTTCGCCGGGCAGACGTGCGACACGGCGCCCCGCACGCTCACGCTCGGCCCTCGCGCCTCGTTGCTCCATTCCGACGCCGTGAGCTCGCTCTTTGCCTCTCCCGAGACGGCCGGGGCGATCGAGCTGACGTTCGATCCCACCGTCGGCGATATCGCGGCGACGAGCCGGGTCTACACCCCGAGCCTTCCGGCGCCGACGTTCGGCGCCTCCGTCCCCGGGCAGCTCTCGAACCGCGCGATGACGCACGCTGTCTTCCTCGGACTCGGGTCCAGCGGGGGTGCCGCGGGAAGCGGGTTCCGGACCAACGCCGGCGCGTACAACCCGAACTCCTCGGCGGTCTCCGTCACCCTCGAGCTTCATCGAGCGGACGGAACACCGCTCGGCGCCCCGCTCACGCGGACCTGGGAGGCCCACGAGACGTTTCAGATCAACGGCGCTTTCGCGGCGGTGGGCGCGGGCGGCGCCGTGACGACCGACGCCTGGCTCGCCGTGTCCGCGTCGGCCCCGCTCTTCCCGTTCGTCACGGTCATCGACAATCAGTCGGGGGACTCGACGTGGGTCGTCCCCTGGGAAGACGCGGCGTCAGCGCCGTAGCAGGGCGGCGGCAAGCTCCTCGCGCATCAGGTACCAGTCGTTCGGATCGGGCGACCAGGGAGGCTCGCCAGGGATCTTTGCCTCGGTGAGAGCGACCGGGACGACGCGCCTGACGATCGCGTCGGCGGCCTCGCGCCTTCCCGCCTGCGCAAGCAGCCAGGCGTACTCGAAATCCTGCAGCCCTCTCCGGTAGGCCTTCATCCGGAGGCTCGGCAGCGGGCCCTCGATCGCAGGGAGACCGATGTCGGGCAGCCGCGAGCCCGGGTAGAGGAGGACGCCGTTTCCCCAGCGCGTCTCTCCCTTCTTGTAGTTCGGGATCGCGAGAGGCCGCTCCCGGTCGCCGAAATCCACGGCCCAGAAGAACGAACCCTGGAGGCCGTACCGCCAGCAGATCGCTCCCCACGTCCGGAGCTCGACACCCGTCGCGTTGACGCCGTGGACGCCGACCGCAGGATGGCCGTGGTGGTAGAACCAGACGCGTTCGCCCGCCGCGATCCGCGGCCGCAGGAAACCCGGGTCGCAGGCGCCCCCGTTCGGAACCCACCAGCGGGTCAGGCCGCGCCGGTCGTGGGCGGGGTCTGCCGCGAGCGCCGCGGGGTTCGTGTGCGAGGTCCAGAGAAGAGGAAGTCCTTCCGGCGCGGCCCCCTCGTCGAGAGCCGCCTGCAGCCGCCGCTCGTTCTCCCGCGTCCGCGCGTCCGTCGGAGCTTCGTCGACGACGTATGCGAAGAACTTCGTCCGCGTCCAGCCCCTTACGGCCGCGTGCTTCCTGAACTCCCGCGCGGTGCGCGCGTACGCCGCGAGATCCGCCGCATCGAAATCGGGCGCGCGCCCGTCGTACGCCTGTTTGAACGGCGCCGGGTAGACCGCGACACCGGTTTCCGATCCCGGCCCCGTGTAGCCGCGCGCCTTCGTGAAGAGGCTCCCGTCGAGGATCGGACCGTAGAACGCGTCGTAGTCGCCGCCGTCGCCGAAGGCCGGGCCCTCGCCATCGCGTTCCGCGACGACGATCCGATGCCGGTGCGCGAGCTGGTGATACCGCGCGGCGACTCTCTGCCACGCGTCGAAGCCCTCCCGGTAGGGGATCCCGTGGGAACGGTAGGCATGCCCGTAGATCTCGCCGTAGGCGTCGACGTGCGTTTCGTCCGGAAGCGTGATCCCGTGAACGGTCAGCTCGAGGCGCGCCTCGGCCGCGACGGCGCGCCCGGCGCGGACCCGGATCCTCGCAGCGTAAACGCCGGGGCGTGCAGCCTTCGGAATCGTCAGGTCGAGGAAGATTCCCTGGTTCGGCCCGTTCGAGGCGTCGAGGTCGAACGGGGCGCCCACGCGGCGCCCGGAAGCCCAGGGATCCTCGAACGGGACGAGCACCTCCGGGTACCAGAGACGCGACGGGAGGACCCGGCTCTTCGGGCCCCAGCTCCAGTCCCCGTTCTCGACGAACTGGTAGACCTCCCGGAAGAGCTCGATGCTCTCGGCCGAGCGGATGAGGCCGGGCCCCTTGAGATCCCCGATCTCGACGTCGACGTCCTTCACGTCGCCTCCCGTCGCCGTCAGCATCAATTGCGCGCCGACGACCTCGTTGCGCGCGCCATGGAGCCGAAGGGTTCGCGAGCGGGGGTCCCAGAAGCGGGGCGACGGAGGGATCGCGCCGTCCCGGGTCACTCTCTCACAGTCCCCGAGGCCCGCGAGCCTGATCCCCGGGTCCCGCGGCCGCGGCGCGCCCGCGACGGCTCCGGCCAGCAAAAGTCCGGCAAGAGCGGCGGGCGAGAGCCGGGAGGGGCCCTTCATCGAGCGGGGATTCTGCGCCTTCAGCGATTCGTCACGATTCCTTCACGCCACCCACCAGACTTTCGCGCGCGTTCGCCCCAGGTTCCCCGCATGAGCAAGCGCAGCGCCGCCGTCCTCGCCGCCCTCTCGTTCTCGCTCTCGGTCCTTGCCGCGGGCCCTGCCGCGGCCCAGTTCCCCGTCCTCTACTTCTCCGACCTCACGAGCGGACCTTCGACGGGCAACACCGACTCCTCCGGGGGCCGGGTCGCGGGCCGGGACGGCGCGATCGTGACCCTCTGGGGGCGGAACTTCGGGAGCTCGCTCCCGGGCGTCCGGGTCTTCTGCGGCGGGGTGGAAGCGTCGTCCACCTACGGCCTCTCGGACGCGACGGCGCCCGCGAACCTCTCGGCCTTTCACCGGATGCAGAAGCTCTCGTTTCAGGTCGGCGCTTCGGCTGGCGCGGGTGTCGGCGAAATCACGGTCGTCGTCGGCGGACAGACGTCGAACCCTCTGCCGTTCACGGTCCGTCCTGGAAACATCCGGTTCGTGACGACGACGGGGGACGATGCATCGGGGAACGGAAGCTGGACGAGCCCCTGGCGGACGATCCCGAAAGCAGTCGAATCCCTCGCCCCCGGCGACGTCGCATACGTGGGCGACGGCGTGGACCAGATCGTCGAATCCGCCTTCGACGCTGCGGTGAATCTTGGAACGAACGGCGAGGCCGGACGGCCGAAGGCCGTCGTCGTTTATCCCGGCGCCCGCTCGCGCGTGGGCAGCGAGACGCTCGGCCGGGCTTTTCACTCCTACGACGCCCTCCAGGACCGCGCCAGCTCCCACTGGGTCGTCTCCGGGTTCACAGTCACGACGGCGGAGGTGGGTATTTCGGGGCAGACGGGATTCCGCGTCGTCGGGAACTTCGTGACGGCGCCGCAGGGGGACGGCCTCGACGGGGCGATCGGCGTCCTCGGGGACGACGTTGCCGTTCTCGGCAACGAGCTCTTCAACGTGGGAAGCCCGCAATGCGGCAAGCTCTACCACGCGATCTACGTGTCCGGCATCCGCCGGGACGCGGCGCCTCGGGCCGCGACGGAACAGAACCGCGAGCTCGGCTGGAATTAC
>JAMQPJ010000449.1 GCA_023717585.1 Thermoanaerobaculia bacterium | reverse complement strand
TCTCCGGCATCAGCCCGGCTCCGGTGCTCGCCGTCGGCAATCGCGTCGAGGCTTTCCCGGACGGCACCACGAATCTGACGGGGCCGCTCAAGGCCTTCACGGGAGACGGGGGAGGGGGTCTCGACGTCCACTTTCAGGAAGCGATCGTCCAGAGGGCCTCGCTCCGGTTCCGGGAATGGGACGCCGAAATCGATGCCCTCCTGCAGGATGCCGCGGTCACGGCCACGTCCGGGCGCAGCCGGACCGTAACGTACCTCGCGCTCGCGTGCCGCAAGGGCCGCTTCAAGCTGGAGAACAACGAGACTCTCGAATTCGCGGTCGGCGCGGAGGTCACGCTCGCGCCGGGGCGCGTCCACCTGACGGGCCTCAGGCTGCGCGGCGACCGCCTGAAGGTCGAGGCCTCCGGCGGAGTCGACGACCTTCGGAAGCCCGTGCTCGCTCTCGTGGCGCGGGCCGAGACGACGGGGGAATCGTTGTCGAGAGTGTTCGGGCTGGGCCTCCCGCTGACGGGCGGCGTCCGGATGCACGGCACGATGCGGTTCGGCGAGCCGGGCGGGTTTCGGATCTTCGGCGCTTTCGATCTGCCGGCGGCCGCGTTCGGGCCCTTCCCGATGAGCGGCGAGGGCCTGATTCGCGTCGATCCGAAGGGCCTTCTCGTGAACGTGACGCGCGCAAGCTACGCGGGCGGCACGCTGGAGGCCGTCATCCGGCTCGAGCGGCTCAGGAACCCGCCGCTTCCCGTGCGCATCGCGGTGCGCGGCCGCGGGATGGACTTCGAGCAGTTCTTCGCCGATCTCGGACTCAAGGGCACGGGACTCATGGGAAGGGCGGACCTCGACACGTCTCTCACGTTCGGGCGGGGAGGGATCGAGCACGCGGACGGAATCGGACGGATCCGTATCGCGAGCGACGACGGCAGGCGATCGGCGGTGCGCGGGCGATTCGCGTTACCGGTTTCCGGAGGCGGCCCGCTCAGGATTCGCGACGGACACCTTTTCTTTTCCGGCATGCCGTTCGCGACGGCCGGAGGCGCGCGGATGCGGCTCGACGGCGACCTGCGGCTCGGAACCTGGGAGCCCGATCTCCAGCTCGACCTCGCCGCCGACGATCTCGCCGAGGTCGAGCGGATCGCGGACAACTTCTATCCCGCGATCCAGAACGAGCCGCTGACGCCTCCGTTGAAGCTGGGAGGCGCCGGCCGGATCGTCGCGCGCCTGACCCGCAGCTTCGGCGATCCGCGGATCGAGGGCGGCCTGACGGCGTCCCGATTCGTGCTGCGCGGCGTGCCGTTCGGGACAGCGTCGGCGGAGTTTCTCGTGGACCGCAACGTGGCCACGTTCTCGCCCTTCACGGCGAAGGACGGCGAAGCCGGGCTCGTTCTCACGGGGAGGATCGGCTGGGGCGGGCCCCTCAGGGGCGAGTATCGCCTCGACGGCTTCACGGCGGATTTTTCGCGGTGGCCCATCGAGCGCGTGATGGCGTTCCTCGACTTCGACGTTCCGATCACCGGCGCCGGCACGGGGCGGCTTCCGCTCGACGGAGTGACTCCCGCCCTGTCGGGTCGAATTCCGCTCGTCGTGACGGACGCGAGTGTCTGGGGGCAGAAGCTCGACCTTTTCGAAGGCGTCGTGGCCTTCGAAAAGGACCGGATCGTGATCGAGAACGCCACGGCGAGGCTGGCGGCCGGAACCGCGAAAGGAAACGGTTTCTTCCGCTACCGGGACGGCGCGTACGCCCTCGATCTCGATGCCCGGTCCCTGCCGGTCGACCGCCTCGACGCGGCCACGGGGCTCGCGCTGACGGGCTCACTCTCGGGTCACGTCACGGGCTCCGGAACCGTCGACCACCCGAGCCTCGACATCGCGGCGCGCGTCGCCGATGCGGCGTGGGGCGGGAGTCCGCTCGAACGCGCGGGGACCGAAGTCGAAGTGCGCGCGAAGGCCGATCGTGGCGCCTTCACCCTCTTCGTCCGCGCTCCGGAGGCGGCCGAGATCACACTGGCGCCCGACGGCGCGGAGGGCCGCTGGCGGGCCCGGCTCGACGTCGCGTCGCTGGCTCCCTTCGCCTCGCTGCTCGGCGCTCCGGAGGACGCCCGCCTCGACGGGCGCCTCGTCGCCGAAGCGTCGCTGACGGCGGGAAAGGACCTCGCGGCGTGGCGCGGCGAGGGCGCGGTGTCGGCCGCGCGCGTCACGGCGTACGGGCGAACCCTCGAGCTCCGGGGAGCCGCGCCGCTGCGCGTCGCGGACGGAAAGCTGCTCTTCGAGCGGCTCACTTTCGCCGAGGCGCCTCGTCCGGATCTCGCCGCGGGCACGGCGACGGCCTTCACGATCTCCGGAAGCGGCGGCCTCGTCGCGCCCCATGCGCTCGACCTCTCGGTGACCGGGTCGT
>JAMQPJ010000439.1 GCA_023717585.1 Thermoanaerobaculia bacterium | reverse complement strand
GAGCGAGATCGCGACGTCCTCGAACGCAAAGGTCCCGTAGACCTCGTCGAGGAAGGTGAGAAAGGACGCGACCTCGCGGTCGATGCTCTCGGGCGCCGCGAAGATGTGGGCGTCGTCCTGCGAGAAGGAGCGGACGCGCGTCAGCCCCTGCGTGACTCCCGATTTCTCATACCGGTGAAGCCGCGCGAAGTCGGCGTACCGCACGGGCAGGTCCCGGTAGCTCCAGGCCTGGGACGCGAACACGAGGCAGTGCCCCGGGCAGTTCATCGGCTTCACGCCGAACTCGCGCTCGTCGACCTGGACGAAAAACATGTTCTCGCGGTAGTTGCCCGTGTGCCCCGAGGTCGTGAACAGCTCCTCGTCGAAGATCTGGGGGGTGAGGATCTCCTGATAGCCGTACTTGACGTACAACTCGCGGATCCAGTCGATCAGGAGGTTGTAGACCGTCGCGCCCTTCGGCAGGAAGAACGGCGACGCCGGCGCCCAGGGATGAAACACGAAGAGATGCAGGTCCTTCCCAAGCTTGCGGTGGTCGCGCGCTTTCGCTGCCTCGAGCCTCGCGAGGTGCTCGTCGAGCTCCTTCTGTGTGAGAAAGACCGCCCCGTAGATGCGCTGGAGCATCGGGTTCTTTTCGTCGCCCTTCCAGTAGGCGCCCGCCGCGTGCGTGAGCCTGAAGACGCCGAGCTTGCCGGTAGACGGCACGTGCGGGCCGCGGCAGAGGTCGATGAAGTCCTTCTGCTCGTAGCACGAGAGGCTGCCCTCGGGAATGCCCGCGACGATCTCGACCTTGAGCGGATCCTTCTGGGCCTCGAAAATCGCGACGGCCTCAGCCTTCGACATCTCCTTGCGGACGACGACGTTGTCCTCGGCGACGATTCTCTTCATCTGGGCCTCGATCTTCTCGAGGTCTTCCGGCGTGAACGGCCGGCCCGGGTCGAAGTCGTAGTAGAAGCCGTTCTCGATCGCGGGGCCGATCCCGATCTTCACGCCCGGGAAAAGGCGCTTCACCGCGTTCGCGCAGAGGTGCGCCGTGGAGTGACGATAGAGCTCGAGCGCGTCCGGATGCTTCGGCGTGACGACCTCGAAGGCGCCCGACCTCCCGAGGGGGCGGGAGAGGTCGAGGACCTCGCCGGCGAGCTTCACGGCCAGAGCGTCCTTAGCGAGGCGCGGCCCGATCGACTCGGCCACGGCACGGCCGGTGGTGCCCGAGGGCACGTCGCGCACGGAACCGTCAGGCAGCGTCAGACGGATGTTTCCTCCGTCGCCCGCCACCGGATCAGTTTGCTTCGCGCTTTCCACCGACGACATCCAAACCCTCTTTCCTTCTCAGAAAATCTTCATCTTTCTTCTCTTGAGCAAGAAGAAACTCGAACTCGGGTCGACGGGGGGAACAAGAGGTTGGTAGGCGCTAGCGGACTCGAACCGCTGACCCCTTCCGTGTGAAGGAAGTGCTCTACCGACTGAGCTAAGCGCCTTCGAGCTGCCTTTGGCGGCGGCACGGGAAGGAAGTGGCGATGGTAGGCGCTAGCAGGATCGAACTGCTGACCCCTACCGTGTCAAGGTAGTGCTCTACCGCTGAGCTAAGCGCCTGCAAACGCGTCGCGACTTCTCTCCGAGGGCTGTCGCCGGGGGCCGTTCGCTGGAACGTCTTGTGAGCCCCGACCTCGACCCGGATCGTCTTCTCCAAAGAGCAGTTCCGGCGTTTCCGCCGGAGCGGCGGAGGATAGCACGCTAGCAGGAAGGCAAGCTCCTTGGCGAACGCAAAGCCAACTGGCCGTCGCCCTGTTGAGATAGCATCTCAGCAAACGTGACGCGCTGCTCCCGCTGCGACGCCGAGGTGCCGGAGTCCGGCCGCTTTTGCCCGGCGTGCGGGCAGGCCTTGTCCGGTTCCCTGTCCCATCTTCCC
>JAMQPJ010000663.1 GCA_023717585.1 Thermoanaerobaculia bacterium | reverse complement strand
GCTCGTAGCGTCGGCCGAGAAATCCCTCGCGAAGGGAAAGGTCGATTCCGCCCTCAAGGACTACCAGAAGGTCCTCGAGGAGACGCCGGGCGACGTCAACATCCTGAACAAGGTGGGCGACCTCCTCACGCGCCTGAACCGGAACGAGGAGGCGATCCCGTATTTCACGAAGATCGCCGAGCACTTCGCGCGGGACGGTTTCTTCCTGCGGGGCATCGCGATCTACAAGAAGATCAACCGGCTGGATCCGTCGCGACTCGACGTGTACGAACGGCTCGCCGAGCTCTACGCGAAGCAGGGCCTCACCACCGAAGCGAAGAGCCAGTACCAGGTTCTCGCGGATTACCACGCGAAGAACGACAACGCCGTCGGCGCGGTCGGGATCTACCAAAAGATGGTCCAGACGGATCCGTCGAACATCCAGCTGCACGTGAAGCTGGCGGACCTCTACACGCAGGCCCGGCGCAAGGTCGACGCCCTGAAGGAATACGCCGTCGTCGCGACTCTCCTGCGCGAGCGCGGCGCCATCGACGAGTCGATTCAGGTTTACGAGAAGGCGCTCCAGATGGCGCCGGACAACGCCGAGATCCTGCGGTCGTTCGTCCCGATCCTCCTGACATCCGGCCGCGCGAAGGACGCGCGGACGGCCCTGCGCCGGGCGCTCGAAACCACGCCGCGCTCGGTCCCGCTGTTCATCCTCTCGGCGGAAGCCGCGCTCGCCGACGGCGACACGCCGGACGCCCAGGAATGGCTCACGAAAGCCCAGTCGATCGAACCTTCCGGAGCCGACGTTCTCGCGCTCGCGTTGAAGGTCCAGCAGGCCGGGGGCACGACGACGCTGTCGTTCGAGTCCGCCGCCGCCCTCGCGGATCAGGCGATGCGGCGGGGCGAGGCGAAGAAGGCCCTCTCGATCCTCGCGCCGCTCGCGGAGGCGAATCCGGGTCGTGAAGACGTGCTCCAGCGCGTCATCCAGGTCGCGGAGGCGGCGGGCGAGGCGCCCACGGTGATCCGCTGGCGCTCGGCGCTCGTCGATCTCCACAAGTCCCTGGGCCGCATCGGGGATGCCGCCACCGGTCTGCGCGCGCTCCTGCTGCTGGTGCCGGACTCCGCGGAATACCGGACGCGCCTCTCCCAACTGGAGCCGCCGGCGGTCCGCGTCGACACGGATCGAGCCGGGCCCCGGGGCGCTCCGACGATGCCCGTCGTTCCGCCGATCGAGACGAGCGGGAAGAGGCCTCGACCCTCCGTCGAAGCGACCGGACCGAGGCAGATTCCCGTCGAGCCCGTGGCGCCGATTCCGCCGCCTCCATCCTTCGCTGCTTCACCTCCGGCCGCGGCCGCCGCGGAAGGGGAGTTCATTCTCGACTTCGAGGACGACCAGCTCGTCCACGACCCCGGCTCGACGGGGCCGGTTCCGAACGCCGTGCGCCGCCTCTCGCAGGAAGGGATGGCGTCGTTCGCTCCGCCACCCCCGCCTCCCGCGGCGGTCGTGCCGCCCCGGCTGCCTCTTCCGGCCATCGAGCGCCTCGAGAGCGCGATCGAGGCGGAGGTGGCTCCGGCCCCGGCGGCGCCCCCCGAGGAGCCCGGCTTCAACTGGTCCGATGCGCCTCGACCCGCGCCTCGTGAGACCGACCTCGAGGTCTCGGCGGTGCTGCCCGGCGAGTCTTACCGGCCGCCGACCGGATTCGTTCCGCTTCCGGACGAGGGCGGGGAGGGCGATGATGTGGTCGAGTTCTCCGGTGAGCCTCTTCCACCGCTCGAGGCGCCGCCGCCGCCCGAACCGGAGGCCGAAGTTCTCGACGAGGTCCACGCCGAGGTCCACGCCGAGGTCCCGGCCGAGGTCCCCGCCGAGGCCCACGCCGAGGCCCACGCCGAGGCCCTTGCCCCGAACGTCGTCGAGTCCGCGCTCGCCGAGGCCGATGTATTCCGCAAGTACGGTCTCTACGACAAGGCGGTCGACCATCTTCGTGGAATCCTGAAGCGCGCGCCGGATACCCTCGCTCTCAGAGAGAAGCTCTTCGAGCTCGCCCTCGAAGGCGGGCGAAAGAAAGTCGCGCTCGCCGAGGCCGAGCGCCTGAAGACTCTCTACCGAGCCGCCGGGAGGGACGACCGCGTCTCTGCGATCGACGCCCTTCTCGTCGAGCGCACGAGCGCCGAGATGGGCGAGGGAACGGATCCTTCGCCGGGACGGCCGGCAGCTCTCCAGCAGATGCATCCGCCGTCGATCGCCGCCGTCCCGGGTTCGGGCGCATTGGCGGCGGGTGCGCCCCCGGCGCCGGCAGGAGCGCCGGAAACGGAGCCGCCGGCGGACGAGCTCCTCGAGATCGACTTCTGTCTCGAGCAGGGTATGGTCGTGGACGCCTCCGAGCGGCTCCAGGCGCTCGAACGCAAGTTCGCCGGACACCCCCAGCTCGTGAGGCGCCGCACGCGACTCGACGGCGGGGGAGGCGAGGATTCGCGCCCCGCCCTCCGCGACATCCTCTCCGAGGATTTCGAGTCCGTCCTGGATGCGGAGCTGGGGCGCGCGCTCACCGACGAAATGGCGCGCGGGGCCGAGAGTGCGCCTCCCGATGCGCCGCCGTCGTCGCCCTCGCCGCCGCTGGACGAGTCGGCGCTCTTCTCGGACGAACAGGAGTTCTTCAACTTCGCGGGCGAGCTGCAGACGGAGATGAAGCAGGAGTCCGGCGCGCCGGACCCTCCCGAGGTCGGCGGAGGAGACGTCCCGCTCGAGGAGATCTTCCGGGAGTTCAAGAAAGGCGTCGAGCAGCAGCTTTCGCCCGAGGACTACGAGACGCACTACAACCTCGGCATCGCGTACAAGGAAATGTCTCTCACGGACGAGGCGATCAGCGAGTTCCAGCGCGCCGCGAAAAGTCCTCAGTACGCGGTGGAATGCTGCTCGATGCTCGGTTTGTGCTTCCTCGAGAAGGGCCTCCCGCAGCTCGCGATCAAGTGGTACCGCAAGGGGCTCGATGCTCCGAACATCCGCGAGGACGACCGCCTGGGTCTGCAGTACGACCTCGCGAACATTTATGCCGACACGGGCGATCGCGAGAACGCCTACCGGACGTTCCTCGAGATCTACGGGTCGAACGCCTCGTTCCGGGACGTCGGTGAGCGCCTGAAGGAGCTCGCGCCCGCTTGAGACGCGGCGGGCTCTCCTGAGATCCGCCGTGTCCGGCGCCGCCGCTCCGCTCCTTTCCGTCCGCGCGCTCACGATCGCGGTGCCCGGCCCCTCCGGAGAGGAAGTCTCGGCGGTCGACGGCGTTTCGTTCGACATCGACCCGGGAGAGATCGTCGCGCTCGTGGGCGAGTCCGGATGCGGCAAGACGCTGACGTCGCTCGCGCTCGTGGACCTTCTGCCGCCGCCGCTCCGCATGGTCTCGGGGGACGTGTTCTTCGAGAGCCGGGACGTCCAGGCGCTTTCGGCACGTGAAAAGGAACGCCTCCGCGGCGGCGGCATCGGGCTCGTCTTCCAGGAGCCCGCCTCCGCGCTCGACCCAGTGCGGACCATCGGCAGCGAGGTCGCGGCCGTCGTCGCGCGGCATCGCGGACTGTCGCGCGCGGCCGCCGGGGCCGAGGCCGAGCGCTGGTTGAGG
>JAMQPJ010000394.1 GCA_023717585.1 Thermoanaerobaculia bacterium | reverse complement strand
CCCGCGTGGAGGTCGACCGCCGGCGGCCAGATGAAGACGCCGCCTTCGGGATGGTTCAGGTAGGCATCGTGGAACGGAACGCGCGGGAAGTTCCGGGCGACCGAGACCGTGCGCCGGAGGTGGCCGTAGCAGTCCGGCGACAGGAGTCTCCATCCCCCGGCCGTGGCGTCGGGGAACGGCGCGAGGCGCAGCGCGAGGGCCGCGAGGAACATCAGGAGGACGAACCGCCCGTCCCGCGAGAGGCCTCCGGAGCGCGCGCTCACGGGTGCGAGCGTAGCAGGGCTGTGGAACTCACTCCCCCTACAATCCCTCGGTGTCCGAGGCTCGCCGCGTGAAATCCAGTTTCGCCGTGCTCTTTCTGGCTGCGTGCGGCGTCGCCCTGGTCTTCGACCACACGCGCCTCGACAGCCCCACGATGGACGAGCCCATCCACACGCTGGCGGCGGCGGAGTACGCGATCTCGGGGACCTACTACGCGAACCTCGAGCACCCGCCGCTCGTGAAGCTCCTCTCCGGCTTCGCGCTGCGCGCGGCCGGCGCGCGTGCGCCGAAGATGGACGTTCCGTTTTTCATGGCCTCGGCCGAACAACCCCGGCCCTTCAGCTTTCACTCGCCGCTCGCGCCGGAGAAGCTCTTCGGCGTTGCGCGGGCGCCGGTCGCCGCGCTCTTCTTCCTCCTCGTCGTCTCGGCAGCGTGGGCCGTGCGGGCGTGGGCGGGCGACCTCGCCGGGATTCTCACTGCCGCAGTTCTTGCCTTCGAGCCGAACCTTCTGGCGCACGCGGGCGTGTTGCACACCGACCTCGCGGCGTCTCTCGGTTTCTTCGTCACGCTCGTGCTGGGGCTGCGCGCGCTCGAGCGCCGGTCTCTCCGGTGGTGGGCGGTCGCGGGCGCGGCGCTCGGCGCGAGCCTTGCCGCGAAGTTCTCGTGCGTCCTCCTCGTCCCCATGCTCGCGATCCTCGCGCTCGTCGGCCTTTTCCGGGAGCGCCGCGAGGCTTCGCGCGAGGGCCGCCCGCCCGATCTCCTCGCGCTTCGCGGCCTTCTCCTCGCGGGCGCGGTGTCTCTCGTCGTCCTGTTCGGAAGCTACGCGGTCGCGATGCGGCACATGGGCGGGCCCGAGGCCGCGAAGGCCGTGCGGATCTTCCTCGGCTCGCGCCAGGCCCCCGTGGAAACGGTCGACCGGGTTCTCGCGATCTCCCGTCTGTCGAAGCAGGCGGGTCACTACGCGGCGGGGCTCGCCGGGATCGCCGTCCAGAACCGGACGGGCGGCGGCGTGAATTACCTGCACGGCAGGCTCTCGGTGGACGGATTCTGGGAATACTTCTTCGTCGCCTTCGCGGTGAAGAGCTCGCTCGGTTTTCTCGCGATCCTCGTCGTCGCCTGCGGCCTGGGCGCCCTGAGACGGGTGAGGCCCGACCTCGTGCTCCTGACACTCGTGCTCCCTCCCGCCTATCTGTTCCTGACCGGGATGGCGACGTCCTACAACATCGGCATCCGGCACATGCTGCCGGTGTATCCGCTCCTTCTCGCGGCAGCCGTGCTCGTTCTCTTTCGCGCCCTTCCCGCGCGCGCGGCTGTCGCCGTGCTCGTCGCCGGGGCCGCGCTGCAGCTCGCCGAGACCCTCCGGGTCCATCCCCACGAAATCTCGTTCTTCAACGAGGCGGCCGGCGGCCCGGCGAACGGCGCAGCCTGGCTCAATGATTCGAATCTCGACTGGGGGCAGGACCTCGGGCGTCTCGGCCGCCGGCTCCGGGAACGCGGGGACGAGGAGCGCGCGGCGATCGCGTATTTCGGCGGCGGCGACGTGCCGTACTACACCCCGAAGGCGACCGTGTTCACTCCCGCCGACAAGTCGATCCGGCCGGGCCTCTGGGCGGTCTCCTCGTTCCTGATGTGCTGCGGCCCGGAGGCGACGGCCTTTCACGGAGATCCCGTCGGCGCCGCGGGCCTCGCCCGTCTTCGCCAGGCGGTCTCCGCGCGGGGAACGCCTGTCGATCGCGTGGGATACTCCATCGTTCTTTACGACCTGGAAGAGCTGAAGCGATGAAGCTGTCGATCGTGATGCCGGCGTACAACGAGCGCCGGACGATTCGCGAGATCCTCGCGCAGGTCCTCGCGGTGGATCTCGGGGATCTCGAGCGCGAGATCGTGATCGTCGACGACGGCTCGACGGACGGCACGCGCGACATTCTCCGCGAGCTGGACGGCAAGAACGGCGTGCGCGTGCTCCTGCAGGCGCGCAACCTGGGGAAAGGCGCGGCGGTCTGGGCCGGCATGCGCGCCACGACGGGCGACCTCGTCGTGATCCAGGACGCCGACCTCGAGTACGACCCCGAGGAATACCCGGTCCTGCTCGGACCCATTCTCGCGGGCAAGGCCGACGTCGTGTATGGATCCCGTTTTCTCGGCAGCCCTCACGGGCACCGGGTCCTCTATTTCTGGCACACCGTGGGAAATCGGCTGCTCACGCTCATGTCGAACACTTTCACGGGCCTGAACCTGTCCGACATGGAGACCTGTTACAAGGTCATGACGCGCGGAGTCGTGGACCGGCTGGACCTCCGGTCCCAGCGTTTCGGCGTCGAACCCGAGATCACGTGCAAGGTGGCGCGCATGCGCGTCCGGGTCTACGAGGTTCCCATCTCGTACAACGGGCGCACGTACGAGGAAGGGAAGAAGATCGGCTGGAAGGACGCCTTTCAGGCCGTCTGGACCATCCTCAAGTACTTCCGCTGGGAGGCGCCCGAGAGCGACGTCGGGGCCATCACCCTGCGCCGGATGGGCGAGCTGTCGGTTTACAACCGCTGGCTTCACGACCGGTTCGAAACCTGGCTCGGGTCGCGCGTTCTCGAGGTCGGGTCGGGAGTGGGAAACCAGACCCGCTTCTTCGCGGACCGGGAACGCGTCGTCGCGTCGGACATCGAGCCGCATTACGTGCGGGAGCTCCTCACCCGATTCGAGAAACAGGGCAACGTGCGCGTCGCTTCGTTCCGGTTTCCGCTCACCGGGGAGGATCGCGCCGACCTCGAGCGCGAGCGCATCGACACGATCGTCTGTCTGAACGTGCTCGAGCACATCGAGGACGACGCCGGCACGCTCGCCGACTTCCTGCGCGTTCTCCAGCCCGGAGGGCACCTCGCGCTGCTCGTGCCCGCGCTGCCGGCGCTCTACGGCACGCTCGACGAGAATCTCCGCCACTACCGCCGCTACGAAAAGGGAGCCCTCGCGACGCTCGTCGCGCGCGCGGGCTTCGCCGTGGAATCGGTCCGGTACCTGAATCGGCCCGGCGTTCTGGGCTGGTGGCTCAATTCGCGCGTTCTGAAACGCCGCGTGCTGCCGAGGCGACAGCTCGGCGCGTTCAAATGGGTCATGCCCCTCCTCCGGGCGGAGGAAAAGACGGAGCCTTCGTTCGGGATGTCGCTCCTGGTACTCGCGCGGAAGCCCTGAGTGACGTGACGCGCGCATCGGAGGAGCCCCCTCGCACTCGCGCGAATTCCTTCGCATGGGCCCTCGCGGCCGTTTTCGCGGCCGCCGCGATCCGCTTCGCTC
>JAMQPJ010000385.1 GCA_023717585.1 Thermoanaerobaculia bacterium | reverse complement strand
GCTCGCGCGCCGCGCGGCCGAGTACGCGCGGCGCGCTCTCGAGGACGGTCCGGACCCGAAGCTCCCGGCGGAGCCCCTCGTGGAGGACGCGGGCGGGTTGCTCCACACGGCGGGGCGCGGGGTCAGTGCGGCGATCGTGAGCCGCGCGACGGGACTCGGGCCTCAGGCGCGCCGCGACCTCGCCGCGACGCGGCGCCTCGAGGCGCCGTTCGTCGCCCTCGGTCTCGGTCCGATGGACCTGTCGGCGCTCTCGATCCGGACGGCCTCGGGCATCCTCAGGGTCGTACCCGGCCTCGACCTGAGTCCGGGCGGGAAGCCCGTCGTCGATCCGGCCTTCCGTTTTCCGAGCGCCTCGGCGCGGCCGCTGTTGGACGGGACCTCGGGAGCGGACCCGCGCGCCGTCATCTGGTCCGACGTCTATGACGACTCCTATGCGGGAAACGGCAACATCGTTTCGGCCGTCGCCCTCGTGAAGGGGAGAGACGGCCGGCTTCTCGGCGAGGTCGCCGCCGACTGGGTCTTTCCGCGGCTGTTCCGCGGGTCGGAGGATCCGAAATCGCCGGACGACGTCGAGTTCGTGTTTACGGCCGACGGCAGGGCGATCGTCTCCCCACCCGCGAGGCGGGCGACGCCCGAGCAGGTCAGGGAGGTCGGCGCAGCCGTGGCGAAGATGGGCGACGCCGTCCTCGAGAGGAAGATCGGGGGCCAGCAGTTTCTCCTCGTCGTTCGCCGCGTGCCGGATCTCCGGTGGACGTACGCCAGGATGACGCCGCGAGCCGCGCTCGAGAAGAAGGTCGCCGGCCAGATCGATCCCATCTTCGCGGCGTCCGAGCGCAAGCGAAACGAGTTGCGACTGCTCTATCTCGCCCTTGTCGGTGTCTTCGGCGCCGCCGTCGTCGTCGCCATGCGTCGGGCCCTCAACCCGCTCCTCCGCGTCACCCGGGTCGCCGACGCGATCGCGTTCGGGCGGCCGACGCCACGCCTTCCCGAGGGGGATCGTCTCGACGAAGTGGGCCGGCTCTATCGCGCCATGACGGACCTCGACCGGCGCGTGCGGTGGCGCATCGCCTCGATGGAAGGAGTCCACCGGCTCGCGCAGACGGCCGCGCTCATGACGCGTCCGGAGGAGACCTTTGCGCAGCTCACGCGCCAGATCGCGGCTCTCGTCGGCGCCACGAAGGCCTGGATCTGCCTCTGGGAGCCCGAGACCCGTTCTCTCGTGCTGACACCTCCAGGGTTCGGCGTGTCCGACGACGCGCTTCGCGGCCGCCGCCTCAGGCTGAACGACGAGAGCCTGGCGATTTCCTGCTACCGAACCGGGGAGACGTGCCTCCGGAACGACGTGTCGGCGGAACCGGGGACCTCGGAGGCCCTCGTCGGCGCGCCCGGCATCGAGAAGAACGTCGTCTTCGCGCCGCTCAAGGCGGAGGCCGGGATCCTCGGAGTCCTCGCGGTGGCCGACAAGCCCGGCGGCTTCGACGCCGAGGATCAGTCCGCGATCGACGGATACGCCGGCGAAGCGGCCCTCCTCCTGCGGAACGCGCGCCTTTACGAGGAGCTTCAGCGCAGCTACGAAAGGCTGCGCGACGCGCAGCGGAACCGCGATTACTTTCTCCAGAACATCAACCACGAGCTGCGAACGCCGCTCACGGCCATCCTCGGCTGGAGCGAGGTTCTCGCGGAGGATCGGCCCGACCCGGAGACCGTGAAGATCGCGGTGGACCAGATCAACCGGTCTACGCAGTTTCTCCTCGCCCTCATCGGCGACCTGCTCGACCTGTCCCGGTTCGAGGAGGGGCGCACGCGTCTCGAGCCCGAGGTGGTGGATCTCGGCCCCCTCGTCTCGGACTCCGTCGAGCCTGTCTCCGTCATGGCCGAGGCCAAGGGAATCCGGATGTCGCTCGTGGTTCCGACCCAGAAGACGCCCGTCCGGCTCGATCCGCTGCGGATCAGGCAGGTCCTCTGGAACCTCGTTCACAACGCGGTGAAATTCACGCCGAAGGGGGGCGAGATCCGCGTGGAGGCCGAAGCCGACGATCGCGGAGTCTCCTTCTCGATAGCCGACAACGGCGTGGGCATCGACGCGAAGGATCTTCCTCTGATTTTCGAGCGCTTCCGCCAGATCGACGGATCCTCGACCCGGGCCTATCGCGGCATGGGGATCGGCCTCGCGCTCGCGAAGGCGTTCGTCGAGCTCCACGGCGGCACGCTCCAGGTCGACAGCCAGCCGGGGCGGGGGACCACGTTCCGCGTCCGCCTGCCGCGCATCGCCTCCGCCCCCGAGATGCCGCCGGGGAGACCGGGAGCGTGATCGCGGCATGAGCGAAGGGGCGGCCCGCCTGACGTAGAATCCCGCTCGTGACGCTTTTCACAAGCGTCAGGGGTGCCCGATGAAGACTCCTCCTCCGTCACTGCCTGTCCGAAACGCCGTTCCAGGGAGGATCGAGCCTCCGCTCGGCCCCGGAATGCCCTCGACGTCGGGCGCGGACTTCCTGACCACGAAGCTCGACGTGGCCGTCCAGTGGGCGCAGTCGAACTCGCTCTGGCCGATGCCCTTCGGAACGGCCTGCTGCGCGATCGAGTTCATGTCCGTCGTCTCCTCGCACTACGACCTCGCGCGCTTCGGAGCCGAGGTCGTGCGGTTCTCGCCGCGCCAGGCCGACCTCCTGATCGTCGCCGGCACCGTGGTCGACAAGCTCGCGCCGGTCCTGAAGAAGATCTACGACCAGATGTCCGAGCCGAAGTGGGTCATCTCGATGGGCGTCTGCGCGTCCACCGGCGGCTTCTACCGCGCGTACCACGTCGTGCAGGGGATCGACGAGATCGTCCCTGTCGACGTCTATGTCGCGGGCTGCCCGCCGACGCCCGAGAATCTCATTCACGGAATCATGGAGCTCCAGAAAAAGATCCAGTCAGGCGAGCTGGCCCGGCACCGCGCGTCGAAGACGTTCGTCCCGATCCGCGTCGGCACGGATCCGGACCTCTCGATTCCCGCCTACTCCGACGGCGTCATGGCGCATGTGGCGGGAAAGAAGGAGCTTCCCCGGATCGGTGAAACGGCCGAGTCCGAGCTCAGCGAGAAGGCCAGGGGCCAGGCGGGAGAGGGGCACCGATGAGCGCGACGCTGACCCGCTCCTCCCTCTCGTTCGCCCCCGTGCTCGAGCAGAAGCTCGGGGGCCGCGTCACCGTCGAAGAGCGCCCGGCGTACGACATCGCGACGCTCGTCACGGACGCCGCGACGCTGAAGGAGGCGGCCCTCTTCCTGCGCGACGACCCGGCGGCCGCGTTCGACCTGTTCCTCGACCTCGCCTCCGTCGACCGGTCGAAACTTCCGGGCAACCTCGCGCCCGGGAGAGACGGCCGCTACCAGGCGAACTACATCCTGTACTCCACGAAACGCAACGAGCACCTGAGGCTCCGGGTCAACCTGCCCGGGAAGGACCCGGCCGCCCCGTCGCTCACCGGCGTCTGGCCGGCGGCGAACTGGTTCGAGCGCGAGGCCTGGGACCTCATGGGGATCCGCTTCGACGGCCACCCGAACCTCCAGCGGCTGCTCACGCACAACGGCTTCGTCGGCCACGCGCTGCGCAAGGACTACGACAAGAGCCAGCGCTGGCTGTGCACCGAGGAGGACCTGCTCAGGACCGAGCTCGCCGCGAAGACCGACGACCCCGCCGACATGTTCGAGACGATGACGCTGAACTTCGGTCCCTCCCACCCCACGACGCACGGCACGCTGCGCATCGTCATGCGCGTGGACGGGGAGCGGATCGTCGCGGCCGAGTCCGAGTGCGGCTACCTCCACCGCTGCTTCGAAAAGATGTCCGAGACTCACACGTGGGTACAGGTCATCCCCTACACGGACCGGCTGAACTACTGCTCGCCCATGATCAACGGCAACGGGTACGCCCTCGCCGTCGAGAAGATGCTCGGTATCGACGTGCCGCCGCGCGCGAAGGCCGCGCGCACGGTGCTGAACGAATTCAGCCGCATCATGGATCACCTCGTGTGCATCGCGGCGAACCTCGTCGACATCGGGGCGCTCACGAACTTCTGGTACGCGTTCCAGCCCCGCGAGGAGATCTACGGCCTCCTCGAAGCCTGCTGCGGCGCGCGCCTCACGTCGTCGTACGCGCGCATCGGCGGCCTCGCGAAGGACGTCCCCGACAACTTCGTGGAATGGTCGCGCTCGCTCCTCCCGAAGATCCGCGACAGGGTCGCCGACGTCGACGGCCTCATCACGAAGAACAAGATCGCCTGGAACCGCCTGCGCGGAACCGGCGTGGTGACCAAGGAACAGGCCCTCGCCTGGGGCTTCACGGGCCCGTGCCTCCGCGCTTCCGGCGTCCCCTACGACGTCCGCAAGGACAAGCCCTACGAGATGTACGGCGACGTCGACTTCGACGTCCCGATCGCGACCGACGGCGACAACTTCGCGCGGTACATCGTCCGCATCGAGGAGATCCGCCAGTCGATGCGGATCATCGAGCAGATCCTCGCGCGGTTCCCGAAAGGGCCCGTCAACACGGACGACTATCGCGTCATCCTGCCCCCGAAGGAAATGGTCTACAACGAGATGGAAGGGCTCATCTACCACTTCAAGCTCGTCTTCGAGGGCGTGAAGGTGCCGGCGGGGGAGATCTACTCCTCGACCGAAGGCGCGAACGGAGAGCTCGGCTACTCGCTCGTGTCGGACGGCAGCGGCTTCCCGTATCGCGTCAAGGTGCGGCCCCCGTGCTTCCCGCTCTTCGCCGCGTACGAGAACATCATCAAGGGCGGCATGGTGTCCGACGCCGTCGCCACGCTCGGCTTGCTGAACGTCATCGCCGGCGAGCTGGACCGGTAGGCAGGAAGTAGAAGATGGCAGCACGCGTCGTCACGCTGACGAGATCCGAACCCACGATTCTCGAGCGCCTGTATCTCCCCGAGATCTTCAAGGGCCTCGCGCGGACGCTCGGCCACCTCCTGAAGAACCTCGGGAACATGAAGGGCCTCCCGACGATCCAGTTTCCCGAAATGCGCCGGAAATACTCGGAACGGTTCCGCGGGCGCCACATCCTCAAGACCCGGGAGGACGGCTCGCTCCGGTGCGTCGCCTGCTACATGTGCGAGACCGCCTGCCCGGCCGACTGCATCAAGATCGAGGCGGGCGAGCACCCCGTCCTCGCCTATGAGAAGTATCCGACCGTCTTCGAGATCGACCTCCTGCGCTGCGTGATGTGCGGTTACTGCGTCGACGCGTGCCCGAAGGACGCGATCTGGATGACGAAGGACTACGAGCTGTCTTTCTTCGACAGGAAGAGCGCGATCCTCGGCATCCCCGAGCTCACCGAGAAGCCCTCCGATACGGACGCCGCGGGCCCGGGCTACGGTTACCGGCCGTACGAGGGCGAGAGCCCGATGAAGAAGGCGGGGCAGTTCGAGCCCTCGGGGATTCCGCTGCTTCCGGCGCTCCAGGAGCGTGGCCTCGCGATCAACCGCATGCCGCCGCCGCCCCCGCCGAGGCCGGCGGCGCCGCCAGCGGCGAAGGCCGGCTGAGAGGTGGAAAGTTCGAGCAGGGATATCCACGTCGATTCGGTCATCTCTGGCCGATTCCGTCGGAAATCGACTAGTGATGACCGATTTCAATGACGTCTAATACTAGTTAGGCCCCCGAAAGTCATAAATGCCTGTCCCACACCTACGTCCTCCTAAGCCCGGGCTTCTATCTCTCTACATAGCGAACCGAAGCACAGCTCCCGAGCATGTCCGTAGCGGCGCGGCGGCCCTACCACTCTTCCTACGCCTCCCGGCAGCAATGGCTCTCCTCGTCCTCGGCGTGCTCTGGCTCTTCCTTTTCTGGAAGGTCGGTAACGACGCGCCTCATCCGTACGATTTCATCGTCCAGTTCGGCCTCGAACCACTCGGTTTGTTCCTTGTCGTATCGAGCGGCTTTGTTCTCTTTCCCAGGGCACCGCTCACTAAACATTTTCTCAAGCATTTTCGCGAAGCACGTCGCCTGGCAATCGCATGGTCTCTGGTGCTGGCAGCCATTGCCGCCTACCTCCTCCTCCGGTAAGGCGGGGGCCTAACAACGCGCTGCAGCGGACTCGCTACGCTCGCCGCTGAGCTTGATATCGTTAGACGGCGCAAACAAAAGCTCTTGCTTTCGGAAAGGGCGCCACGCGTCGTCGTTCGTGGCGTCAAGAGCTCTTGTGGCAGGGTCACCGTAGCCCCAGGCGTGCTGCTGCGCGGCTCGGACGCGCCCGACAGGCCTCAGTCTTCTATGGCTTTTTGCATCTTCACAAGCAACGCCCCATCTGGGTCATGCTGGCTGTGTCGCGCCATCGCTTTGCCCGGAGTACCGGGCCGCGCAGCAGCGCATCCGGCCCACGCGGCGCTCATCGAATCGCAGCAAGAAAACACACTCGGCTGCGCATTCGTGCGCGGTTCGTCTTCTCATTTAAGAGCGTGGGCCGGGCCTGGAGGCTATCGGCTCCCCTTCCCGAGCGGTCCCATTTCGGCGCCTTCAACACGTGCTTCGGCTCATCGAGGGGCTGGGTCAGCGCCGTCTAACAACTCGTATCTGGACTCCTCCTTGGGATCAAGGGCGGGCGGTGTTCGGTTTTTCTCCTTCTAAGGAATTACAGGTTTTCGATTCGTCGAGGCGATTCGGGCCTTGGGACGCGATCGATGGCGATGAGCGGAGAAGGTCGCGAC
>JAMQPJ010000383.1 GCA_023717585.1 Thermoanaerobaculia bacterium | reverse complement strand
CGATCTACGTCGACTACTCGGGGACGATCCAGAAGGCCCAGATAGACGTCCCGGCCGGAGCCGCCCGACCGCCGAAGATCAGGACCTGAGAGGGCGGCGGCGGATGGGCACCTCAGGCCTCTGGCTCCTGCCCTTCGTCGCGTTCGTCCTCTCGATCGCGATCCTGCCCCTCTTCGTCCCCGGCTGGTGGAGCCGGCCCGGTTTCCAGGCGATCGTGGCCCTCCTGGCGGCCTTGCCGGTCGTCGTGGGCCGGCCGGAAGGCCTCGGCCGCGTCGCGCACGAGTACGTCGCGTTCGTCCTGCTCCTCGGCTCGCTTTACGTCGTCGCCTCGGGCATCCGCCTCACGGGCGACGTCCCCGCGCATCCCGCGACGAACACGGGGCTCCTCCTTCTGGGCGGGATTCTGGCGTCGATCATCGGGACGACCGGGGCGTCGATACTTCTCATCGGACTCGTCCTCGAGGTCAATTCCGAGCGGAAGAACGTGTCGCACACGGTGCTCTTCTTCATCCTCGTGGTCTCCAACGTGGGCGGCTGCCTCACCCCGCTCGGCGATCCACCGCTCTTTCTCGGGTATCTCGCCGGAGTGCCCTTCTTCTGGACGCTCAGGCTCGTCGAGGAGTGGGCCGTGGCGATCGGTCTGCTCCTAGGCGTGTACTACCTGGTCGAGCGGCGCGAGCACGCGCGGGAGACGCCCGTGGCTCTAACCGCCGACGAAACGACGCGCCGGCCGATCCGTGTGACGGGACGGTGGAACTTTCTGCTCCTCGCCGGCATCGTCTTCGCCACGGCCTTCCTCGGCTCGCCCTTCCGGGAGGCCGTCTATCTCGCGTGCGCGGCCGCCAGCTTCCTGCTGACGCCTCGAGGCCAGCGGGAGGAGGTCGGCTTCTCGTGGCACCCCATCCTCGAGGTGGCGATCCTCTTCGCGGGCATTTTCGTCGCGATGGAGCCGGCGCTCGTGGTCCTGCGCGAGAGGGCGCCGGCGCTCGGTCTCACACGTCCATGGCAGTTCTTCTGGGCGACGGGATCGCTCTCGGCGTGGCTCGACAACGCACCCACGTACGCCGCGTTTCTCGCGGTCGCGCGCGGCCTGGGCCGGCCCGAGGTGGCGGGCGTTCCGGCGAAGATCCTGGAGGCGATTTCGACGGGAGCCGTCTTCTTCGGCGCGATGACGTACATCGGAAACGGCCCCAATTTCCTCGTCCGTTCCATCGCGGTGTCCCGCGGCGTGGCGATGCCGTCGTTCTTCGGCTATGCGGCGCGCGCAGCGGCCGTCCTTCTGCCGCTGTTCCTGATTCTCACGCTGGTTTTCTTCCGCGGGTGAAAGGGCGGACGGCGCCATGGCGCCGGTCTTCTACGAGGTAATGCCCTTCGCCTTCCGATACGCGGGGAGCGCCGCCGCGAGAACCCGCACGGCATCCCGCAGGTCGTCTTCCTTCAGGACGTAGGCGATACGGATCTCGTCGAGCCCGAGGCCCGGGGTGACGTAGAACCCGCTGGCGGGGGCGACCATGACGGTCTTTCCCTCGAAGGCGAAGTCGGAGAGGAGCCAGGCGGCGAAATCGTCGCTGTCCTGCACGGGCAGGCGCGCGATGAAGTAGAAGGCTCCCTCGGGCTTTCGGAGGAAAACGCCGGGGATCTTCGAGAGCCCGTCGTACAGCGTGTCGCGTCTCTTCTGGTACTCGCGGATCACACCGCCGTAGTACTCCGGCCCCAGCTCGAGGGCTCCGGGCGCGATGTACTGGGCCAGCCCGGGCGGCGAGAGGCGGCCCTGTGCCATGCGGTTGCAGGCCCCCGCCACGTCGGCGTTCCGCGTGACGAGCGCGCCGAGCCGGATGCCGCAGGCGGAGAAACGCTTCGAGAGCGAGTCCACGACCACGACCTCGTCCTCGAATCCCGCCAGTGAGAGGGCGCTGACGGACTCCCGGCCGTCGTAGAGAAACTCGCGATAGACCTCGTCGGAGACGAAGAAGAGCCCGTGGTCCCGGCAGAACTCCGCCGCTCGGACAATCTCCTCCTTGGAGTAGACGGTTCCCGTCGGGTTGTTCGGATTGCAGAGCAGGACGAGACGGGTCTTCGGCGTCAGAGCCTTCTCCCACTCGGCGCGCGCCGGAAGGTGGAAGCCGTCCTCGCCAAACGTCACGATCGGAAGCAGGCTGAGGCCCGCCATCGCCGCGAAGGAGCGGTAGTTCGTATAGAGGGGCTCCACCGTCAGAATCTCGTCTCCCGGATCGGCGCAGGCCATGAAGGCAAAGAGCAGCGCCTCGCTCCCGCCTGTCGTCGCGAGAACCTCGCCGGGCTTGAGCGTTATGCCGAGCTTCCCGTAGTAGGCGTGGAGAAAGTCGAGGTATTCCGGGGTCCCGTTCGACGGCGAGTAGGCGTAGACCTTGTCCTTCAGCGTCGTCAGTCTGCGGCGCATGGGCTCCGGCGTCTCGAGGTCGGGCTGGCCGATGTTCAGGTGATAGACCTTCACCCCGCGCTTCTTCGCCTCGTCCGCGAGAGGCATGAGCTTGCGGATGGGTGAGGCGGGCATCTCCTGGCCGCGCGAGGAGACGTGGGCGGCGGTTCTGGCGGTGGTACTCATGGCGGATCCAGACTAGCACCAGGTTCGCTCGTCCGCATGGGGGGCGCGCTCGCCACTCCCGCGCCCGGGAGCGCTGCGTAATCCTACCTTCAGCGCGGCGGCAGATCGATGAGGACGATGTCGGAGTTCTCGCGGTAGCGGTCGAAGAGAATCTGCCTGCCGTCGCGGGAGATGTCGAAGCTCTTTATGTCGAAGCCCGGACGTAAGTTCGTCAGCTGCCGCAGCTGCCCGGTCGCGAGTTCCAGCAACCAGAAGTCCTGATTCCGGTAAGGACCCCGGATCAGCGCGAGCGCCTTACCGTCCGGCAAGAACCGATAGCGATTGCCTCCGGCCGCGACCGTGACCTCC
>JAMQPJ010000355.1 GCA_023717585.1 Thermoanaerobaculia bacterium | reverse complement strand
GGCCCTTCCCTCTTCTGGTACATTCCCGCCCCGAGTCAACCGAGACTCAAGAACGAAATGCCACAGATCTTCAACCGGAGTACGAACGCGATCGCCCGCCTTTCGATCTGGGGCGCCGTGTTCATCCTCGCGGGTGTCGGGTGGGCCGCCTCCATCCTGAACCGCTCGGCTTACAACACGAATCAGGGCGTGACCGTGATGCAGCCGGTGCCCTTCGGCCACGAGCACCACGTGGCGGGCCTCGGCCTCGACTGCCGCTACTGTCATTCGCTCGTCGAAAAGAGCGCCTCGGCCGGCATCCCGCCGACGGCGACCTGCATGAACTGCCACAAGCTCGTCTGGAACGACAGCCCGATGCTCGAGCCCGTGCGTGAGAGCTTCCGAACCGGAAAGCCGCTGAACTGGCGGAAGGTGTACGACCTTCCCGATTTCGTGTACTTCGACCACAGCATCCACGTGGCGAAGGGCGTCGGCTGCGCTTCCTGCCACGGACGCATCGACAAGATGCGCCTCACGGCGCAGTACCCCTCGCTCCAGATGGAGTGGTGCCTCGACTGCCACCGCAATCCCGAGAAGTTCCTGCGTCCGAAGGACAAGATCTTCGATCTCGCCTGGGTCGCGGCCGATCAGGAGACTCTCGGGAGAGAGCTCGCGCGAGAGAACCATCTCCGGTCGACGGTCGCGCTCACGAACTGCAGCACGTGTCATCGATGAAAAGATTCGACGGTCCCGGTTTCTGGCGGAGCCTCGAGGAGTACGCGGGGACTCCGGAATTCGGCGAAATGCTCGGGCGCGAATTCCCCCGCCACGCCTCCGAGTGGGACGGCGACGACGACGGCGTCAGCCGCCGCCGGTTCCTCGAGCTCTCGGGAGCGTCGCTCGCCCTCGCGGGTCTCGGCGGGTGCGTGAAGCAGCCGCGCGAAGGCCTCGTTCCGTACGTGAAGCAGCCCGAAGAGCTGATCCCGGGCCGTCCCCTCTTCTTCGCGACGGGCTTCACGCTCTCCGGCTACGCCACCGGCATCCTCGTCGAGAGCAACACGGGCCGCCCCACGAAGGTGGAAGGGAACCCGCAGCATCCCGCGAGCCTGGGCTCGACGGACCTCTTCGCGCAGGCCTCGATCCTCTCGATCTACGATCCCGACCGGTCGCAGACGATCACGAAGCTCGGCCGGATCCGCACGTGGCCGGTCTTCGCCGAGGAGCTTTCGGCGCGTGTCAAGACCAGCCGGGCGATCGGCGGCGAGGGCTTCCGGCTTCTCACGGCCACGGTCACGTCGCCGACGCTCGCCGCGAAGATCCGCGAGCTGCTCGCGATGCTCCCGAAGGCGCGCTGGCACCAGTGGGAGCCGGCGGGACGCGACACGGTCCGGGCCGGAGCGCGTCTCGCGTTCGGCCAGCCCCTCGAGATCCGGTACGACTTCGGCAGGGCCGACGTCGTCGTGTCGCTCGACGCCGATCCGTTCACGTTCGGCCCCGGCTCGCTCGCGAACGCACGCGCGTTCTCCCGTCGCCGCCGCGAGGCGGCGACG
>JAMQPJ010000657.1 GCA_023717585.1 Thermoanaerobaculia bacterium | reverse complement strand
CGCACGGGCTCGAAGTCGGGTGCCGCCGGCGCCCTCACGATGGGCCTCTTCGTGGGGTTCGTGGCGGCACCCTGCATCGGCCCGTTCGTCCTGTCGCTGCTCACGTATGTCGCGGCGAAGGGCTCGGCGCCGCTCGGGTTCGGCCTCTTCTTCACTCTCGCGATGGGCCTCGGCCTCCCGTATCTCGTCCTCGGAACGGTTTCCGGCAGCCTGAATGCTCTCCCGCGCTCGGGCGAGTGGATGACGGCCGTCCGTCGCGTCTTCGGCTTCGCGCTCGTCGCGCTCGCGGTCTACTTCCTCCGCCCGCTCCTGCCCGCGCGCGTCTACGAGATCGGCCTCGCGCTTCCGCTCCTCGCCGGAGGCGTTTGGTTCCTCTTCTTCGAGAAGAGCGGAGCCGGCCTGCGCGGCTTCGCCGTCGCGAAGGGCGCCGTTGCGGTCCTGCTCCTCGCCGCCGGCGGCGTTCTCGCGACGCCGCCAAGATCCGCGGCCGGGCTCGCGTTCCAGCCGTACTCCGACGCCGCCGTCGCGGCGGCGAGGTCCGCCGGCAAGCCAGTCATGATCGACTTCTACGCGGACTGGTGCCTGCCCTGCAAGGAGCTCGACCACAAGACCTTCCGCGACGCGCGCGTGATCGCGGCGGCGAAGGGCTGGGTGCTCCTCAAGGCTGATCTGACGAGATAGAGAGGTCCAGCCGCTTCAGCAGGGCGTCCGCCGCATCCCTCTGGGCATCTTTCTTCGAGTTGCCTTCGCCTCGCGCGCTGACTCCGTCGCCGTATGACACCTCGTAGGCGAAGCGCCGGTCGTGCGGCGGGCCGCTCTCCTCCACGAGGCGGTAGACCGGCAGCGGCTTGCCCTCGGCCTGGGCGCGCTCCTGGAGCGCGGTCTTCGGATCCCGGCGGTGCAGTTCCGCGAGATCGAGCGCCGCCAGGTCGGCATCGAAGAGGCGCCTCGCTGCCGCCCGCGCGGCCTCGATGCCGCCGTCGAGGAGCAGGGCCGCGAACACCGCTTCGAAGGCGTCCGCGAGGCGCGCGTCCCGGTCGCGGCCGCCCGCCCGCTCCTCTCCCGGCGAGAGCCGCAGGAGCGGTCCGAGGCCGACGCGCCGCGCGAGCCCGGCGAAGTGCTCTTCCGAGACGAGCAGCGAACGGGCCTTCGTCAGCGTGCCCTCGCCCTCGAGGGGATAAGCCGCGAAAAGCCTCTCCGTCACGAGGAAGTTCAGGACGCTGTCGCCGAGCAGCTCCAGCGTTTCGTTGTCCTCCGCGTCCTCGGTTTCATTCGCGTACGAGGCGTGCGTGAGGGCGCGCCGCACCAGAACGGAATCGCGAAAGCGATGGCCGAGAGCGCGCTCGAGCGCGTCGATGGCGTCCGGACCGTCCGAGGACATCGGCCCTCCCGGCCGATTCTAGGTGCAAGGGCGCGATGCGAAGGCGGAGAACCGTCTGTTATCGTCGCGACCGTGAGCGGCGATCGGCCAGCCTCGGAGGCAGCGCCGATCGGCTCGCGCCGGTTGGCCCTCGCCGTGTCGGCAGCCGTTTTCGTCGTGGCGGGAAGCGTGGCGGAGTTCTCGGTGCGCCTGCTGAGGCCGGAGTGGCGCCCTCCGCCCGCGCGGGGCGTACCCTTCCTGCGCCCGGATCCTCGGCTCGGTTGGCGACTCCGGGAAGGCTGGCAGGGGCCCTTTGCGCTTCCCCACCGCTCGACCCAGGTGGTCATCAGCGAGCAGGGCCTGCGGGACGAGAGCTACGCGCCCCATCCGGCGCCGGGGCGACGGCGCGTGCTGCTCCTCGGTGACTCCTTCGCCTGGGGATTCGGGGTCGAAAAACAGGAGACGTTCGAGAAGCTGCTCGAGGATCGACTCGGGGATGTGGACGTCGTCAACGGGGCGGTCCCCGGCTTCGGCACCGATCAGGAGCTGTTGCTGCTCGAAGAGCAGGGGCTCGGCTTCCACCCGAACCTCGTCCTGCTGCTGTTTCACGCGAACGATTTGCTGAACAACACGTGGCCGCGCCAGTACGGCTATTCCAAGCCGGTGTTTCGGATGGAAGGAAGCGGCCTTCGCCTCGAGAACGTTCCGGTGCCCGGAGGGCGGCTCTACGAGCTGGGTATGAGGACGCTCCGTCGAAGCTTCATCCTCCACGAGCTCTGGAGAAGGACGATGGAGCCCACCCAGGATCTTCACGCGTCTCCAAAGCTGGCCTGGGACGTGACAGAGCGCTTGCTCGTCAGGATGCGAGACACCTCGACGAAGAACGGCGCCCGGTTCGCGGTGATCACGTTCCCGTGGGTCGACGACGCCACGAATCGCCTGCTCGCTCGCGTGAGGGAGATCATCGACCGAAACCGGCTCACGCACATCGATCTCGGTCCGGCATTCTCGGGTCGCATCTCCGCTCTCCTGGACCCGGTGACGCAGCACTGGACTCCGGAGGGACATCGCGCCGTCGCCGACGCGCTCGCGCCCGCGCTGTCCGATCTCCTTGGGAATGCGAGCGAGCCGGCGCCGGACGCCGTCCCGAAGCCTGCCGGACGCTGAAGCGTCGGTTGCGCTCAGAGCGGATTTCGCCAGCGCAAGCCGGCAAACCGCGAAAAGTCGGCATCGTTGGAGTGAAGCTCGCACTGGTGCTCGATCGCGATGGCCGCGAGGTGAGCGTCCGTGGTCAGGTTCGCCGCCACACCCAGCGACTTGAGAAGCCTCTCGAGGATCTCCAGGTGCCGCGGTCCGGGCTCGAGCACCTCGACGAGCGGCCGCTCGAACCACGACCGGACGTAAAGCAGCGTTCGCCCCGGGTCGAGAGGGTCGACGAGAACGGCCGGATGCGTCATCAGGCGGACGAAACCGCACACGACCGCCCAGGGTATTCCCACGGGCTCCGACCCGTTGAGCAATCCTTCCCACCACGCCTTGGCCTCGGCGTGGTGCGGGGCATGTCGGTTGTACGCGAAGACGAGAAGGTTGATGTCCGGCAGGATCATCGATCGGACCGCTTCTCGCGGGCGAAGTCTTCCGCCTCGAGGCGATCCACGAGCTGGTTCAGCTTGCCCGGATCGAGCCCGGGCTGGAGACGTCCCGAATGGGGCTCGACCGCGAAGCGGCGGCGCGACGAAGGTGCATTCTCCTGCGCGGCGAGCCCGCGGCGAAGAAGCGTGTTGAGCGCGACCTTGAAGGAGGTGCGCCTCCGATGCGCGTACTCCTTGAGCCTGTCGGCCAGGTCCTGCTCGAGAGTCACCGTGGTTCTCATGAGGGCATCATGATGCCGCTATAGTTTGCTGTCAAGATGTAGCACGTGGCGCGGGCTCGCGCATTTCGAACTTTCGCTAGGGGCAGCCGGGCGCCACATGATCGAGGTGGAACGAGAACGTGAAATCGAGTGCCAAGGGGAGCGGGAGCGAGGACACGCGCTGACCGTCGGAGAGGAGGTACTCCACGTCCGGTACCCGAATGTTCGGCCCCGGGTCGAACTCCTCCGGGAACTTGGAGCCGTCCGTGCCGAGGAGGTTGTAGTTGTAGCCGAGCGAACCCGGGAAGGACCAGTCCATGACGAGGTCGAGCTGGTCCTTCTCGACGTCCCAGAAGCCCCCTTTGATCCCGAAAAACAGGTTGTCGCCCACTTTCCGCACGACGTCGACGTTGTCCTTTTCGCACGCCTTCGGGTCCGTGACGAAGAGCTTCTTGGAGACGGTCGGCTGGATGCCGGTGATGCTCAGCTTCTCGTCCAGGCTGAAGCGGCCCGTGGCCCCGTAGATCACATGGTCGTCCGCGAACCACAAAGGACAGAGATAGTGTTCATCGAGGGTGGCTGAGAACTCCCAGTCCTTGGGCAGGACACGGACGCTGCACCACACCGACTTGGAATGGCGGGGGAACGGGTCGTCTCGGACGCCGAGGTCCACCTTGATGATGACCGGATTCGACCTGGGGGGGCAGTCCGGAGCGAAGTAGTCGGCGTTGTTGGGTGCAAACGAGAGCAGGTAGCCGTCCGCGAGACCGTGGGGCCCCGGGGCGCCGTGCTCGGGGGCGCCGTTCAGGTACCAGGCGTAGGTGATCCGGCTGGGGTCGACGAACGAAAGCGGGGATGTGCCGTTGGGGGCCACGCTCTTCACCCAGGGACGCTCCGCGGACGAGTCCCCCACGTCGAGGACCACCAGGGTCAGCTTGCCTCCGGTCAGGATCGCGGCCTTCTTCGGGAAAATCTGGATCGACTTGAAGCCGCCCCATTTATGGGGGGCGTCCGCGGCCAGACGCGTCGTGCTCGTCGCGCTCGTCGCCGGGGAGGTGGAGCCGATCGGCACCGTGAGCGTGTGTGCCGCCGGGTTGATCGAGCCACCGGTCACGACGTACCAGGTGCTTCCGTCCTTGAACGCGATGCCCAGCGCCCCGGGCGCCGTGCCGAACAGGTCGTTGCGGCCGTAACGGAGCTCGAGCAGCGCCGGTCTCGAGAAGGCGAGACCGCCGGGCGAGAGCGTATAGCTCGGCCCGGTTGCCTGCGGCGCGTCGTTCGCGGGATCCGTCACGAACGAGAGCGAGGTGCTGGACGCGAGCGCACCGGCGGGCACGCGGAGCGTCAGCCGTCCGTCATCCGACCGGATCGAGCCGCCCGCCGGCCCGATCGTCGCGCTCGACGGGGTCGCGGGCGGGAGGGGCGCGATCGGCGTGACGACGGGATCGCCCGAGAGGTTGTCGATCGAGGAG
>JAMQPJ010000316.1 GCA_023717585.1 Thermoanaerobaculia bacterium | reverse complement strand
GAGCCGCTCGCATACGACGGGACGACGTAAAACTCCTTCGCCCGGTCTCCGACCGCGATCCTCGTTCCGAGGACGGTCTTCCGATCGGCGCCCGCGACCGGAAGGATCTCCAGCGAACGCCCGCCCGGCGCCGTGTTTCGGAGGACGACGGCCGGCCGGTCGATCGGGTTGAAGACGAGGTCTTCCCTTCCGTCTCCGTCGAGATCGCCTGCGGAAAGGCCGCGCCCGACCACGCAGAGCCGCCCGAGATCGCCTGCCTCGGAAGACACGTCGCGGAACCTCATCGCCCCCGGCACGCTTTCGTTGCGAAAGACGAGCTGCCGCTGCGCGTAGCTCCTCTCCCCCACGGCGAAGTTCCGGGCGGCCGGGTTGAACCACTGCGAGACGACCGTGAAGAAGCGCGAGAGGATCTGGCCGCTCGAGACGACGAGGTCGTCCTTCCCGTCGTTGTCGTAGTCCACAGCGACGACGCCCCACTTCGAGAGCGGGAGCGTGGGGTCGTGGTCCCCGCCGAACGCCTCGCGCTCGCTCTCGGCGAAGGTCGCGCCCTCGACGTTGCGGTAAAGCGTATTCGGTTCGTTTGCGTAGTTCGTGACGAAGAGATCCGGTCGGCCGTCGCCGTCGAAGTCGGCCGCCGCGAGCCCCATGCCGCTCCGGGTCCTGCGGCCGAACGCCGTCGCGCTGCCCTCCTCGGGATATCCCGTTCCCGTCTCGTCCGAAACGTCGCGGAAGCGCCCGCCGCCCTCGTTGTGGAAGAGCGAATTGCGCCACTGGTCGTTCGCGACGTAGAGGTCAGTCCTTCCGTCGCCGTCGTAGTCGAGCGCGACGGCGCCGATCGTCTTCGAGCCCGGGTCGCGCATCCCGCTCATCTCTGTCGCGTCCCCGAATCTCATCCCGCCGAGGTTCTTCATGAAGAGGTTGTCCTGGCCCGGATACTCGTCCGGCGTCATGAACGACGTCGCCTTCGACTTCGACTCGCGGTCGGGATCCGTGTCGAGGTAGTGCCCGAGGTAGACGTCCGGGAGGCCGTCTCCATCCGCGTCGAGCGCCGCGAGGCCGATCGTGAACTTCCCGCTTTCGAGGCCGGACTTCCCGACCACCGTGAACGTGCCGTTCCCCATGTTGCGGAAGAGAAGGTTCGGCTCCCCCGCATTG
This sequence comes from Thermoanaerobaculia bacterium, assembly GCA_023717585.1. Classification (GTDB taxonomy): domain Bacteria; phylum Acidobacteriota; class Thermoanaerobaculia; order UBA5066; family UBA5066; genus Fen-183. The sequence goes on along the minus strand of JAMQPJ010000316.1, from coordinate 8,249 downwards.
CCGATGACGAGATCCGGGAAGCCGTCGTTGTCGAGGTCCGCCCACATTGCCGAGACGCCCCAGCCGCACGCCACGACGCCCGAGCGCACCGTCACGTCCTCGAACGAGCCGGCCCCGCGATTCCGGAACAGGCGCGTGCATTCGGCGGGCGGCTGCGTGCGCCCCGCCTTCCGCCACTTCGAGGCGCTCCTCACCTGCTGGACGAGGACGAGATCGAGGTTCCCGTCGCCGTCGAAATCAGCGAGCGCGGCCCCTCCGCCCATCGTGGGAATGAGCTTGGCGTCGATGAGGTCGCCGTGAAAGCGAAACCGGACGCCGGACTCCTTCGTCACGTCCGTGAACAGGGAGCCCGTGACGTTCTTCCTGCGGGAATTCTCCCCCTTCAGGAGAAGGCTGCAAGCCAGGGCGCCGGACGCCGCGACGAGGACGACGACAATGGCGAGAAATCGACGCACGAAATCGAGTATAGGGCGCGGGATCGCCTGGGAGAGAATGGGACCGACAAGTCGATCAGGAGGGCGGACATGGGCGAAAAGGTCTCCTTCACCCTCAACGGCCAGAAGGTGGACGGGTGGTTCGCGAAGCCGGCGCCTCACAAGGGGCCGGCGGTCGTCGTGATCCAGGAATGGTGGGGCCTCGTACCGCACATTCAGGACGTCGTGGACCGCTTCGCGAAGGAGGGTTTCGTCGCGTTCGCTCCCGACCTCTACCACGGCAGGACGACGACCTCGCCCGACGAGGCAGGGCGCCTCCTGATGGAGCTCGACGTCGAGCGCGCGGGCCGCGAGATCGCGGCGGCCGGGGCGTACCTCCTCGGCCGGCCCGAGTGCTCGTCGAAGACGTTCGGCGTCGTGGGTTTCTGCATGGGCGGCGCCCTCGCGCAGTACGCGGCCACCTCGAACCTGAACGTGGGCGCCGCCGTGAGCTTCTATGGCGGCTTCAAGAAGGTCCCGCTCCGGTGGGAGAACCTCTCCGGACCGATCCTGGTGATTTACGGCGAGATGGACGACGGCGTTCCCGCGTCGGAGGCGAAACCGCTCGAGGACAAGGTGAAGGCCCTCGGAAAGAAGATCGAAACGATCGTCTTCCGCGGCGCGTCACACGGCTTCTTCAACGACACGCGCCCGGGCGTCTACAGCGAAGAGTGCGCGAAGGACGCCTGGCAGATGACGCTCGCCCACTTCCGGGCGCACTTGGGGTAGGAGATGGCGGTCGAGACGGTCCGTACGGTCTGCAACCGGGATTGCCCCGATGCCTGCGGCCTGATCGCCACCGTCGAGGACGGAAAGCTCGTCGCCCTCGGCGGCGACGCGGAGCATCCGGTCACGAAGGGCTTCCTGTGCCAGCGCACGTCGCAGTACCCGGCGACGCAGAACTCTCCGGACCGTCTCACGACGCCGCTCCTCCGGAGGAACGGCCGGCTCGAGCCGGCTTCGTGGGAAGAGGCGCTCGGCTTCGTCGCGGAGCGGCTCCTCGCCATCCGGAAGGAATCCGGCCCGGCCGCGATCCTTCACTACCGCTCGGGCGGATCGCTCGGCCTCCTGAAGACCGTCGTGGACTATTTCTGGGAGCTCTTCGGGCCCGTCGCCGTGAAGAGCGGCGACATCTGCTCGGGCGCCGGCGACGCCGCGCAGACGACCGACTTCGGCGACGAGGAATCGCACGATTTCTTCGACCTCCTGAACGCGAAGAACATCCTCCTCTGGGGCAAGAATCCCGCCGTCTCGAACGTCCACCTCATGCCGGTGCTCCAGCAGGCGAAGAAGCAGGGCGCGCGCGTGATCCTCGTGGATCCGATTCACCACAAGGCCGCGAGGCTCGCCGACCGCACGATCCTCGTGCGCCCGGGCGGAGACTTCGACCTCGCGATGGGCGCCGCCGCGCGCCTCTTCGAGACGGGCGGCGCGGATCCCGACGCGGCCGGCTTCTGCGACGACTTCGCCGCGTTCCGCGCGCTCGCGACGTCGCGCTCCGCCGCGGACTGGGCCCGCGCGGCGGAAGTGGGCCTCGAGGACGTCCACGCGATCGCCGCCGCGCTCCGCGAACGGCCCTGCTCGATCCAGGTGGGCTGGGGCATGGGCCGCCGGATGAACGGCTCGGCCATCGTGCGCGCGCTCGACGCGCTCGGAGCGGTCAGCGGAAACCTCGGGATTCCGGGCGGGGGCGTGTCGTTCTACTACAAGAGACGCGGACCCTTCGACACGTCCTTCCTGAAGAAAACGCCGCCCCGCACGATCCCCGAGCCCCTCCTCGGCGCCGGGATCCTTGCGGCCGAGGCCCCGCCGATCCGGGCCGTCTGGGTGACGGCCGGCAACCCCGTCTCGATGCTGCCGGACTCGGCAACTGTCGCGCGGGCGCTCGAAACGCGCGAGCTCGTCGTCGTGGTGGACACCTTCCTGACCGACACGGCGCGCCGCGCGACCGTCGTCTTTCCGACCACCACGCTCGTCGAGGACGACGACCTCCTCGGCGCCTACGGCAACCACTTCATCGGCGTTTCGGTGCCGGTCGTGCGGCCGCCTGCGGGCGTAAAGAGCGATCTCGAAGTGATTCAGGCGCTCGCTCGTGCCATCGATGAAAGAAGTGGGGAAAGAGAAAACCTCTTTAGGGGGACAAGAGAAGAAAAGATCTCTTTGAAAGTAGGAGGGACCGCCAGGGAGTGGAAAAGGCGGCTTCTCTCGCGCGTGGAGGCGGCGGGCGTCACACTGGAACACCTCGAGCGCTCCTCTGTCCGAAACCCATTCGCAGAAAAGGTCCTCTTCGGAGATCGCAGATTTCCTACCCCCTCCGGCAAGATGAGCCTCGTGCACACAATGCCCCCCGTCCCCCCCGAGGAGCCCGGGTTTCCTCTCTGGCTCTTCTCGAACTCCACCGAGAAATCGCAGAGCTCGCAGTGGGCCGCGCCCGAGCCGGACGTGCTCACGGCGACGTGCCATCCGGCGGCGGCAAACGGGTTCCGGGACGGCGACGCCGTCCGGCTCGAAAGCGCGATCGGCTCGATCCGCGTGAAGCTGAAGCACGATCCGGCGCAGCGGCGCGACGTCGTGATCGTCCCGAAGGGCGGGAATTACGACCGCGGCAATTGCGCGAACGCTCTCATTCGCGCGCGTCTGACCGACGCCGGCGAGGGTGCGGCATATCAAGATTGCCGGGTCCGCCTCGTCCCGGCCTGATCGCTACAATCCCGGCATGAAAACGCGCGCTGTATTTCTTTTCGCACTCCTCGTGTCGTTGCCTGCTTCCGGCGAGACCATTACGGTCGCGGCGAAGCGCCTCCTCGACGTCACGACGGGGACGTACGTCGAGAATCCAGTCGTTCGCATCGAGAACGGCGTCGTCACGTCGGTCGAAAAGCGAAAGGCGGGCGCGTCCGTGACGCTCGACCTCGGAGACGTCACTCTCCTGCCGGGCCTCACGGACTGCCACGTGCACCTCATCGGACGCGACGAGCAGACGCCGTACCAGCGGCTCACCGAGACGACCGCGCACGCCGCCCTCGAGGGCGCCGTCAACGCCCGGAAGACGCTCGAGGCGGGCTTCACGACCGTGCGCGACCTCGGGGCGCGCGACTTCGCCGACGTGGCGCTGCGCGACGAGATCGCCGCGGGCCGCGTCCCGGGTCCGCGGATGCTCGTCGCCACGAAGTCGATCTCGGCGACGGGAGGGCACGGCGATCTCAACGACCTGCCCGAAGACGTCCACGTGCAGCGGTACTCCGGCATCGCGGACGGGCCGGACGAGATCCGGAAAAAGGTGCGCGAGAACATCAAGTTCGGCGCCGACTGGATCAAGGTCCTCGGAACGGGCGGCATCGGCTCCGCGAACACCGACCCGCGCCAGGCCGACTACACAGAAGAGGAGATCCGGGCGGCCGTCCTCGCGGCCCGGGAGAAGGGGCGCGACGTCGCCGTACACGCGCACGGCACGCTCGGCATCCTGCGCGCCGCGCGGTCGGGCGTGCGCTCGATCGAGCATTCCTCGATGCTGGACGACGAGGCGATCGCCGTCCTGAAGGCGAACGGCACCTTCATCGTCTCGAACCCCCTCACGAACGCCACCATGCTCGAGCGAGGCGCGGCCGGCGGGTACCAGGACTACCAGCTCCGGAAGTCGCGGGAGATATACGGGCTCAAGGTGGAAAGCCTGCGCAAGGCCATCCGCGCGGGCATCCCCATCGCCTACGGCACGGATGCCGGCGTGCAGATCCACGGAATCAACGGCAGGCAGCTCGCGATGTACGTCGAGGCGGGCATGACGCCACTCCAGGCGATCCAGTCGGCGACTCTCGTGGCGGCGCGCCTGCTCCGTATGGAGAAGAAGATCGGCCAGGTGGCGCCGGGCACCTTCGGCGACCTCGTCGCCGTCGCGGGCGACCCCCTCACCGACGTGCGCCTCCTCGAGTCGCCCCAGGCCGTCGTGAAGGAAGGGAAGCTCGTCTTCACCCGCCGCTAGCGGCGGATGTGGCCGCACTTCTGGTATGATGGTGGCCACATTGGGAGGCTCGCATGACGCGTGTCGGTGTCCGGGGTCTCAAGGACCATCTGAGCGAGTACCTGCGGCGCGCGGGAGACGGCGAGCGCATCGTCGTCACGGATCGCGGCGCGCCGGTCGCGGTCTTGACACCGATCGAGGAATCGGATGAGGTGCGAAGGGGTTGGGATCTGGTTCGTGAAGGGGTCGCGAGCTGGAGCGGAGGCAAGCCTCGGGGAAGCGCGCGGGCCGCGGTGCTGAAGGGGAAGAAGACGACGGCGGGAATGGTCCTCGAGGATCGCCGTTGATCGTGTATCTCGACACGAGCAGCCTGGTCAAGCTCTATGTCGAGGAGAAGGGCTCGCGCCTCGTTCGGGAGCTCGTGGAACGTGCCGCACTCGTGGCGACGTCCGTCGTGACCTACGCGGAGGCTCGAGCGGCTCTTGCCCGCCAGCGACGCGAGAATGGACTCACGGCCGCGGGGTTCAGGCAGGCGAAGAACGACTTCGAGCAGGACTGGCCCAGGGTTCTGGCCGTCGAAGTCAACGAGACGGTTTACCGCAGCGCCGGAGACCTCGCCGAGAAGCATCGTCTCCGCGGCTTCGACAGCCTTCACCTCGCCTCCTACCTCTCTCTGTTCGGAGACGGCGTGCGCCAGGTCCGCTTTTCGTCGTTCGACGAGGCGCTCAACCGCGCGGCGCGGAAGGAAGCGAAAGGACGGTAGCCGTGCGACGCCTCAGAGGCCGGGGCGCAGGAGCTCGCGGGCGACGACCATCCGCTGGATCTCGGACGTGCCCTCGCCGATCGTGCAGAGCTTGACGTCGCGATAGAACTTCTCGGCCGGGAAATCCTTCGTGAAGCCGTACCCGCCGTGGATCTGGACGGCGAGATTCGCGACGCGCACGGAGACCTCCGAGGCGTAGAGCTTCGCCATCGACGATTCCTTCGTCGAGGGGCGGCCCTGGTCCTTCAGCCAGCCGGCGCGGTACGTCAGGAGCCGCGCCGCCTCGATCTCGGTCGCCATGTCGCAGAGGAAATTCTGGATCGACTGGAACTCGGAGATCGCCTTGCCGAACTGCCGCCGCTGCTGCGCGTAGCGGAGCGAGCATTCGAAGGCGCCCTGCGCCATGCCGAGGGCGAGCGCCGCGATCGAGATGCGGCCGCCGTCGAGCACTTTCATCGCCTGGACGAAGCCCTCTCCCGTCGCGCCCAGGAGATGGGCCTTCGGAATCCGGCAGTCCTCCATGACGATCGTCGCCGTGTCGGAGGCCCGGAGCCCGAGCTTGTTCTCCTTCTTGCCCGAGTGGATGCCCTTCTGGTGAAGATCCACGACGAACGCCGAGATGCCGCGCCGGCCCGCGCTCTTGTCGGTCACGGCCATCAGGACCGCGACGTCGCCCACCGAGCCGTGCGTGATGAACGTCTTCGACCCGTTCAGGACCCACGAGTCGCCGTCGAGAACGGCCGTCGTCTTCGTCCCCGCGCTGTCGCTGCCGGCCTCCGATTCCGTCAGTCCCCAGGCTCCCAGGAGCTTCCCTTGGGCGAGAGGCGTGACCCACTTCCGGCGCTGGTCCTCGCTGCCGAACAGCCACAGGTGGTTCGTCGCGAGGCTGTTGTGCGCGGCGACCGAGATGCCCACCGAGCCGTCCACGCGCGAGAGCTCCTCGATCACGTGGATGTAGTCGATGTACGAAAGGCCCGCGCCGCCGTACTCCTCCGGCACGAGCACGCCCATCATCCCGAGCTCGCCGAGCTTGCGAATGACTTCGCGCGGATAGACCTGGGCCTCGTCCCACTCCATGACGTGCGGTGCGATCTCGATTTCGGCGAAATCGCGCACCATCCTGCGGATCGCTTCCTGCTCGTCGGAAAGCGCGAAGTTCATCCCCGAAAGATGGGACACGGGCGTCTCGAGGGCAAGAGGTGCGGACATGAGAATCTCCAGGCGGATCGACGGAATTTGACGAAATCGTCAAATTTCGAAGGGGATCTTACACGACGAAACCGGAGCAGTCGCTCGTCAGCCCCGTGCGATCTCGCGGACGCCGGCGACGAGCCGGTCGACTTCGTCGCCGGTCGTGTAACAGGCACAGCCGGCGCGGACGAGACCGTCCTTCGCGTGGCCGAGGCGTTCGAGGAGCGTCGTTGCGTAGAAGTCGCCGTTGGAGGCGTAGACGCCGCGCGGGACGAGGGCGCGCGCGACATCCGCCGACGCGCGGCCCTTCACGCAGAAGCTCACGGTGGGCGTCCGGGGCGCGCCGGGCGGCGGCCCGTAAAGCGTGACGCCGGGAATCGACGCGAGGCCCGCCCACATCCGTGCGAGGAGCGCCTCGCCCCGCCCCTGAAGCGCCGCGAAAGTCCGCGCGAGCCGCGCCCGGCGATCGCCGCCCGGCCCCGCGAGCGACGCGAGGAATTCGACGGCGGCCCCGCAGCCGACGATCCCCTCGTGGTTCTGCGTGCCCGTTTCGAGCCTGTCCGGCGCTTCCTCCGGCGCCGGGCGAAGCTTCGGAACGTCGAGACTCTCGATCAGCTCCCGCCTCCCCCAGAGGACTCCCGCGTGCGGGCCGTAGAACTTGTACGGCGAGCAGGCGAGGAAATCGGCGCCGAGCGCTTTCACGTCGACGAGGGCGTGCGGAGCGTAGTGGACGGCGTCGACGAAGACGAGGGAGCCGTTCGCGCGGGCCGCCGCGGCGATGCGCGCGACGTCGTTGATCGTCCCGACCGCGTTCGACGCGCCGCCCACGGCCACGAGGCGGGTCTTCCTCCCGAGGAGTCTCACGAAAGCGTCGAGGTCGAGCTGCGCGGTGCCCGCGACGAGCGGGACGGTCCTGACGACGATGCCTCGCTCCTTCGCGAGCGCTTTCCAGGGATCCACGTTCGCGTGGTGGTCGAGTTCCGTGACGACGACCTCGTCGCCTTCCGCCCAGCCCCGCGCGAGGGCGCGCGAGATGTGGAAGGTCAGCGTCGTCATGTTCGCGCCGAAGGCGATCTCCGCGGGATCGCCGCCGAGGAAGTCCGCCATCGCGCTCCGGGCCGCGGCGAGCATCGCGTCGGTCTCGACGCTCGTCGGATAGCTCCAGTGCGTGTTCGCGTTGTGGCGAAGCAGATAGTCCGTCACGGCGTCGGCAACGGCGCGCGGCACCTGCGTGCCGCCGGGACCGTCGAAGAAGGCGACGGGCGAGCCGCCCTCGGTGCGCTCGAGGGCCGGGAAGCGCGAACGGATGTCGGCGACGGAGGCGACCTCGGGGAGCGTCCGGGCGGCAGACACGGCCACGGGATTATCCGCCGGTCTCGCTGAAGACCTCCGCCGTGAAGGTGGAGATGCTCGCGAGAGAACCGTCTTCCCGCCACACGTCCTCCGGCAGTCCCGCCTTCAGGCACGCCTGGCCGAGGAACGTCGGGAGGTCCCAGCCCCAATCCACCGCGACCTGCGGCAGGAAGAGGCCCCTCCGGCGCCCCATCTCGACGAGGAGGCCGTGCACGCCGATCTCGACCGCCGAGAGCGGATCGGACACCCGGGCGAAGGGAGAAAGAACCGAAATGTCGGCTCGGAAGAGAGGGAACTCGTCCGGCGTCGCGGCCGGAAAGCGCGGATCCCGGAGTAGAGCGTGGACCGCATTCGCCTCCACATCGACCCAGAGAGGCCGGACCGGCTCGACGCTCCCGATGCAGCCGCGGAGAATCCCGTCTCGCTTCCACGTCACGAAGCACATCCCCGGCTCGGCCAGCCGTCCTGACGGCTCGGCCGGCGCGGGACCGGGGGGCGCGCACCCCAGAGC
>JAMQPJ010000298.1 GCA_023717585.1 Thermoanaerobaculia bacterium | reverse complement strand
GCTCGTTTCTGGCTGCGCAAATCTTCTATAAACCATTCTAAGAAAAGAAGTTAATGGCTATCGAGGCGCCCCCGTCGCCGGCTCTCGCCTTGCATTCCCCTGTCTCTCTCCCTAGATTGAGTCCAGGAGAACCCGCATATTGAGCGTCAGGATGGAAGTCAAGGCCCTGATCGTTGACCCGATCGCGAACATGCCGGTCGTGATCCTGCGCGACGCGGACGAGAAGAACTTTCTTCCGATCTGGGTCGGCATCTTCGAAGCGAACGCGATCGCTCTCCAGATGGAGGGGATTACGACACCCAGGCCGATGACGCACGATCTCCTGAAGAACCTCATCACACAGATCGAGGGCGACGTCCTGAGGGTCGTCATCAACAACCTCAAGGAAAACACGTTCTACGCGCAGATCCACCTCCGAATAGCGAATCGCGATGTCCTCGTGGACAGCCGTCCCTCCGACGCGATCGCGCTCGCGCTACGACTCGCCGCTCCGGTCTTCGTGGAGGAATCGGTCCTCGAAAAGAGCCGCAGCGGGGAAGACACCTCGGAGGCCCAGAATTCCGAGCGCCTCCGGAAATGGCTCGAGGAAGCCGATCCGGACACACTCGGCAAGTACCGGATGTAGTTTTCGGAGCGCGATTCAGAGATTCCTCCTTGATGCGCCCGCGGACCCTCCGTATCATCCGCGTCTCCAGCGCATGATCATCACTGTTGCGAACCAGAAGGGCGGGGTGGGAAAGACCACGACGGCGATCAACCTCGCCGCTGCGCTCGCCCAAAAGGGCCTCCGCACTCTGCTCGTCGACCTGGATCCTCAAGGGAACTCCACCATGTCGTTCCTCGACCGCAAGGATGTCGAGAAGTCGATGTACGACGTCCTGACGGATTCGAACGTCTCGGTGTTCGACATCATCAAGCCCACCATGATTCCGAAGCTCAACGTGGCTCCTGCCCGCATCGCGCTGGCGAAGGTCGAGTCAAAACTCCTCGGCGAGATAGACGGTCACTTCAAGTTGAAGGACAAGTTCCAGGTCGTTCGGGAGTCAGGGGAGTACGACGCCATTCTCATCGACACACCACCCACGCTCGGCATGATCACGGTGAATGCGCTCGTCGCGTCCACGCACATTCTGATTCCGATTCAGTCGTCCTACTTCGCGTTGGAGGGCACTGACGATCTGCTCGAGACGATCGAGAAGATCAAGAGCCGCCCGAACCCGAACCTCCAGATCCTCGGCGTCGTCATCACCCTCCACGACAAGCGCACCACACTCGGAAAAGACATTCAGGGTCAGATCCACCAGGTCTTCAAAGAGAAGCTCTTCAAGACGACGATCTCGAAATCCATACGACTCGAGGAATCGCCAGCGTACCGAGAGTCCATCTTCACCTTCGCCCCGCGTTCGTCAGGCGCGCTCGAGTACTACAGCCTGACGGAGGAGATCCTTTCCCGTGTCTAAGCGCCGCGGCCTCCCCGAATCCTCACGTATGCGCCACGACTCCCACTTCGTCGACCAGCTCGTCCGCGCGGATGAACTTCCGGTCGGACGCCGCATCGCCATTCACCTCATCGAAGCGAATCCGGACCAGCCAAGAAGCGCAATGGGAGATCTCTCGGAGCTCACGAAGTCCATCGTCGACAAGGGAGTCCTCGAACCCATACTCGTCCGCCCGCGCGGCGATGGTCGCTTCACGATCATCTCCGGCGAGCGCAGATTCCGCGCCTCGCTGGAAGCGGGCCTCGCGGAGATTCCGTGCATCGAGATGGACGTCCCGGACAACGAGCTTCTCGAGATTACGCTCGTCGAGAATCTGCAGCGCAAGGACCTCAGTCCGTTCGAAGAGGCCGAGGGTTATCGCGCGCTTCAGGAGCGCCACGGATACACGCACGAACAGATCGCGGACGCAGTCGGGAAGTCGCGCGTCACGATCACGGAGGCGCTTTCGATAGCGCGGCTCCCGGACCGCGTGCAGGCCGAATGTCGGCGCGCCGACATCGGCTCCAGGTCCTTCCTCCTGGAGCTCGGCCGTCTGAAGGATGAAGACCTCATGCTCGCCGCCGTCGCGGCGATGGCGAGTGGCGACGGCTTCAGCCGCGACGTTCTCCGCGAAGCGAAGAAGGACGCGCGGCGAGGAGGCGGTTCGAGACTCGGAGGACTCAAGATGGCGTACACACTCGACTACGCCCCCGAAGACCGCCGCTACAAGGTCAGCCTCGTCCTCAAGGGCAGGCTCCACCGCAAAGACGAGATCCTCGAGGCGATCAGAGACCTCGCGCGCCGAATCGAGGCGGGGGACATCGACCTCGAAACGCAGGGCCGGTTCCTGAAGCCGAAGCCAAAGAAAAAGACTTCTTAGGAAGAGTGAATACGAGATTTCTTAGAAGGTGAGGAGAGGCGAGTCAATCCCCGACGCTCGACACGTGTGCGCGTTGGCACCGGCCTCCGTCGAGCTCTGCCACGCCGCGCACCTCGCCGTGCCCTCTTCCTAAGAATATCCTCCTGGCGAACCCCTCGCGTTTGGACTGCCTAATCTTTTCTGGCTACCAGCACCAGATATTTAACATAATAAATCTTATCGGACATTGCGCATTGGCCGCGAAATGCGCGCCGTTCGGCTACGATCTGCTGTGCTTTCGCGATTGCCCCGGTACGCCTTCCTGGAGATCGCCGGACCGACGGTGGTTGGGTTCCTCGCCTACACCGGTTTCATGGCCGTGCGCGGGCTCGTGCAGTTTTCCGAGCTCCTCGTCCAGAGCGAACACCCGCTCGCCGAAGCCGGTCTCGTCGTCGCCCTGTCCCTTCCGCACATCGTCGTCCTCACGCTGCCGGTTTCGTTTCTCCTCGGGCTCCTCATCGGGATCGGCCGGCTCTCGGCCGATTCCGAGCTGACCGCCCTCAGGGCTTCGGGCGTGGACCTTCTGGTGCTCTATCGCCCGATCGGAACCATGGCCGCCGCCACGGCCGGTGTGACGCTCGTTCTGATGCTCGCCGTCGTCCCGCGCACGAATCATCTTCTCTATGCCATGAAGCTCCGCCTCTCGAGCTTCGCCTTCGCCCAGAGAATCCAGCCCGGCGTTTTCAGCCCTGAGATCGCCGGCCTTCGCGTCTATGCCGAAGGGGCGTCGACCGACCGGCGGGAGCTCACCGGACTGATCATCTCGGACCGGTCCAATACCGAGGGCGCTCAGTTGACGCTCGCGCGGCGGGGCTGGCTCGAGCTCGAGGAGGACCAGGGGCGCTTGTGGCTCCGGGTCGAGGACGCCGAGCGGCACCATCTTGCCGGGGACGGGAGCGGGTACGACGTCACTTCGTTCTCCCGGCAACGAATGGTCCTGCAGGACAACGGGCCGACGCTTGGAGTCTCCGAGAAGCAGATCCGGGAACAGACTCTCCGCGAACTGCTGGATCGAGCCGGTGCCAGGACGCGCCGTCCGGAGGATCGGAGACTCGCCCTGACCGAGGTCCACAAGAAATTCGCGTTGCCGGCCGCCTGTCTCGTCTTCGGTCTCATCGGACTCCCCCTCGGAATCGTCAACCGGCGAGGCGGTCGCGCGGCCGGCTTTGCGGTGTCCATCGCGATCGTCCTCCTCTACTACGCACTCCTCGCCACCGGCGAGGCCCGCGCCATCGAAGGCCGCGTGTCGCCCGGACTCGCCATGTGGCTGCCGAACCTCCTCCTGCTCGGTTTCGGCGCCTACGCCCTGGCTCGCCTGCGGCGAGACAAGAGCATCTTCCCGCTCCCGCCCGATTCGGCGCCTCGGGCCGCCCCTTTGGTGGCCGGCGAGTCCCGCCCGAACGCCGCCGCCGCGCCCTCCGCGACAGCCGACCGCCGCACCCCCCTGCCGGGCCTCCTCCTCATCGACCGTTACATTGCGAGGCGATTCCTGGGTGTCTTCGCCCTCGTCGTGGCCTCGATCGCAACCCTCTACGTGCTGATCGACTACCTCGAGATTTCCGACGACATTGCGCGGCATCGGCCGCCGACAACGCTGATCCTCCGCTACGTCCAGGCTTCGCTCTCCCCCATTGTCGTGACCATCGTGCCGTTCGCCTTCCTCGTCGCGGCCCTCGTCACCATCGCGAGCCTCGTGCGCTCGGCCGAGACGACCGCTCTTCTCGCGCACGGCATCTCCCTCTACCGGACGACGGCCCCGATCCTCGCCCTTGCCGTGATCGCAGGAGGTCTCCTCTTCGTCTTCGCCGAACGCATCGTCCCGTCGGCCGCCTCCGAAGCCGATCGACTCCGGTTCCTGCTGAAGGGACAAGCGCCGCCGGTCAGCAACCTCGGCGGCGCCTGGTTCCGCGGCGACGCAGGACGTTTCTATGCCGCGGACGCCTACGATCCCGCTTCCCGCATCGCCGCCGGCGTGTCGGTCCTGCAGATCGATCCGTCGACCTGGAGGCTCGTTTCCCGTCACGACGCGGCTCGGGCACGCCTCGCCCCCGGGAAAGGACTCTTCGCCGAGGACGGCTGGATCCGCACTTTCACGCAGGGCCGTGCGCTCGCCGTCCGGCGCGACGGCCCGTTCTTCATCGAGGCCCCCGAAGCCGCTGCCGGATTCGCCTCCGGCCAGGCCGATCCGCGCCAGATGACCTACCGCGAGCTGGCGCGCTTCATCGAGGTTCGGCGCCGGGCGGGTGCCGGCACGGCATCGCTCGCGACCGGGCTGCACCAGAAGACGGCTGGTGCGGCCTCCGCTCTTCTCCTGACGCTCGTCGGACTCCCCTTCGCCTTCGCCTACGGAAAACGCGGCGCCGTCGCGGGCATCGGCGTCGCGCTGTTCCTCGGCCTGACATACCTGTTCCTCTCCGCGCTCCTCGTCTCGTTTGGAGAGCAGGGAGCCATTCCTCCCCTCATCGCCGCCTGGGCGCCGAACGTGTTCTTCGGTCTTGGTGCGGCGTGGGGCCTCCTGGGCGTGAGAACCTGAGAAGAGAGGACCGGGTTCTCTTACGTTCCCTCTTCCCAACCAGAAAGATATTTCTTCTGCTCCGGCGTGAGAATGTCGATCACGATGCCCATCGACGCGAGTTTGAGTCGCGCGATCTCGGCGTCGATCGCGGCCGGGATCGAGTGAACCTTGTTCCCCAGCGTCGTGTGGTTCCTGACCAGGAACTCGGCGCCGAGGGCCTGGTTCGCGAAGGACATGTCCATGACCGAGGCCGGGTGGCCTTCGGCCGCCGCGAGATTGATGAGGCGGCCGTCTCCGAGCAGGAAGATCGTCCGGCCGTCCTTCAGCCGGAACTCCTCGACGAACTCGCGAATCATCCGCCGCGAGTCCGCGCGCTTCTCGAGCGACGGGATGTCGATCTCGACGTTGAAGTGGCCCGAATTCGAAATGACGGCGCCGGACTTCATCACCGCGAAGTGATCGTCGGAGAGAACGCTCTTGTTGCCCGTCACCGTGACGAAGATGTCGCCGATCTTCGCGGCCTCGGACATCGGCATCACGCGGAAGCCGTCCATCGCGGCCTCGATGCCGCGAACCGGGTTGATCTCGGTGACGATGACGTTCGCGCCGAGCCCCTTGGCCCGCATCGCGACGCCCTTGCCGCACCAGCCGTAGCCGGCCACGACGACGTTCTGGCCGGCAATGAGGAGGTTCGTCGCGCGGATGATGCCGTCGATCGTGGACTGGCCGGTGCCGTAGCGGTTGTCGAAGAAGTGCTTCGTCTCGGCGTCGTTCACGGCGACGACCGGGAACTTCAGGACGCCTTCCTTCTCCATGGCTTTCAGGCGAATGACGCCCGTCGTCGTCTCCTCGGTCCCGCCGACGATCCCGTCGAGGAGGGATTTCCTGTCGGAGGCCGACAGGCCCCGGGCCCATGCCGCGAGAGAAGGTTCGAGCTGCCCTTCCTTGCCGAGCGCGATGAAGAGGAGCGACGAGACGAGGTCTGCTCCGTCGTCCATCGTCATGTTCGGCCTGTGGGCCAGCGCGGCCTGGATGTGGGAGTAGTACGTCTTGTTGTCTTCGCCTTTGATCGCATACGTCGAAATGCCGAACTCGGCCACGAGCGCCGCCGCGACGTCGTCCTGAGTCGACAGGGGATTCGAGGCGCAGAGAACGAGGTCGGCGCCGCCGGCCTTCAGGGCGCGGGCGAGGTTGCCGGTCTCGGTCGTCACGTGGAGGCAGGCCGAGAGACGGAGTCCCTGGAGCGGCTTTTCCTTCTCGAAGCGCTCGCGGATCCGGGCGAGAACGGGCATCGAGCGGTCGGCCCACTCCATGCGCAGGCGGCCCTTCGCGGCGAGCGAGAGGTCCTTGACGTCGTGGGCGGGGAGGGTGGCGGTCGTCATGCGATCTCCTTGTGGCCGTGCGCGGACTCCCGGACGGCGTCGACGATGTACGTGGCGAGAGCGACCTCCCCGGAACCCGAGGGGACGCGGTAGGGAGCAAGAGAGGCAAAGCGCGCGTTCGCGAAGCCGCCGCGCCTCAGGGCGGCGCGCACGGTCTCGCGCGGAAGGCCGAGGTGGCGCGAGCCCGTCGCGGCCCTGAGCGCGCGGACGCCATGCGGCTCCAGCTCGACGAGGACGACGCGGCCGCCCGGTTTCACGACGCGTCCGAACTCGCCGACGGCGTCCGCGGGACGCACGAGATGCCGAAGGAGGTGAAACGCGAAGACGGCGTCCAGAGCACCGTCTTCGAAGGGCAGCTTCTCGGCCCTCGCGCGCCGCACGGTCACGTTCGCCGCGCCCGCGCGCCGCAGCTTCTCCCGCGCGAGGCGCACCATCCGGTCGCTCGCGTCGACCGCTTCGACGGTCCCCGCGACGGCGGCCAGCGCCAGCGTGAGAAGTCCGGTGCCGCATCCGACGTCCGCCACGCGGAGGCCCCGCGGCAGGAGCCGGAGCAGCGCAGCCTCGCGGACACCCGCCGAGTAGAACGGGCCCTGAAAACGGTCCCACTCCCCCGCCACGGCGTCGAATCCGCCCTCGGGCAGCGCGGCGAGGCGCTCATCGAGCACGTCCTTCAGCCGCTCGTCGTCGGCTGAAAACGCCTTGTCGGCGACGGCGGCGGCAACGGAAGTCCAGAGACTCAGGCCGTCCCCGGTCGCCGCGTACCGCTCGGTCCCGTTCGCGCGGCGCGTCTCGACGAGGCCCGCATGGCGCAGGACGGCGAGGTGGTTCGAGACCCGCGACTGCCCCGCGCCGAGAATCCGCTGGATCTCCCGCACCTGCAGCTCCTCGCGGGCGAGAAGGCGGACCGCCCGCAGACGGAGAGGGTCGGCGAGAGCGGACAGGGCGGGGGCGGCATCCAGCACTTCGCAACCATATCACATGATCACGCTAGCATGATATGAATAAGGAAAGATCTCTTTCTCAGAAAGAGAAAGAATCAGAAAAAGAGAAGAGGAGATTCCTTAGAAAGGGGTATGAACAGCCGCCCTCCCGAGGTCAGGCGGTGCTTCGGGCGAAGGCGTGACGCCTGCCCTATTCCCTTCAAGGAAATCCGAATTCTCTTCCTAGGCGGTAGCGGGCACTGTCGCCCGGAAGGCCGCCGCCAGCGCCGGAGCCCTGTCGGTGCGCTCCCACGTGAACTCGGGGAGGTTGCGGCCGAAGTGTCCGTAGGCCGCCGTCTTGCGGAAGATGGGCCGCCTCAGGTCGAGAGACTCGATGATCCCCCGCGGCGTGAGCGGGAAGTGCTCGCGGACGAGATTCGAAAGCGTCTCCGGGTCGACCTTCGACGTGCCGAACGCGTCCACGTAGACGGACACGGGGTCCGCGACGCCGATCGCGTAGGCGAGCTGGACCTCGACCTTGTCGGCGAGGCCGGCGGCCACGATGTTCTTCGCGATGTAACGCGCCATGTACGACGCCGACCGGTCCACTTTCGTCGCGTCCTTGCCCGAGAAGGCGCCGCCGCCGTGCCGTCCGTAGCCGCCGTACGTGTCGACGATGATCTTCCGGCCCGTGAGGCCCGTGTCGCCCTGGGGGCCGCCCGTGACGAATCGGCCGGTCGGGTTGATGTGGAACTTCGTCCTGTCGTCGAGGAGGGCGGCGGGTACGACGGGCCGGATGATCTCCTCACGAACCGCCTCGCGCAGCTCGGGCGTCGGAACCGACTCCGCGTGCTGCGTCGAGATCACGACGGCCTCCACGCGCACCGGCCGGTCGCCCTCGTACTCGACCGTGACCTGGCTCTTGCCGTCGGGACGCAGCCACTCGAGAGACTTCGACTTTCGCGCTTCGGCGAGGCGCATCGTCAGCTTGTGCGCCAGCGTGATCGGGAGCGGCATGAGCTCCTCGGTCTCGCGCACGGCGAGCCCGAACATGAGGCCCTGGTCGCCCGCCCCGCCCGTATCGACGCCCAGGGCGATGTCCGGCGACTGTTTGTCGATCGTCGAAATGACGGCGCACGTCTCGTAGTCGAACCCGTATTTCGCGCGCGTATACCCGACGTCCCTGATCGTCTCCCGCACGATGCCCGGAATGTCCACGTACGTCTTCGTGGTGATCTCGCCCGCGATGAGCGCGAGCCCCGTCGTGACCAGCGTCTCGCACGCGACGCGCCCCATCGGATCGTCTTTCAGAATCGCGTCGAGAATGGCGTCCGAGATCTGGTCGGCGATCTTGTCCGGATGACCCTCGGTCACGGATTCCGACGTGAAGAGACTGTGGTTCTTGCCCATGTTTCTACGCTCCAAAGCCGCCATGCGGCGAAGGGCGGAGTCTAGCAGGCGCTCCGGGCGTCACGGACGGAAAACGAGGAAACGGGTCGTGCCGTAGCGGCGGCGGTCGGCGGGCTCGAGACCCAACGGACAATAGACCTCGTCGTCGCCCCGCTCGTGGAACAGCCAGCCTCCCGGGCTGACGAGCGAGAGTAGAAGCTGAACGTCGGATTCGGATTCTGCTTCGAAAGGGGGATCGTGAAAGGCAACGTCGAAGCACGCGAGCAGCGGCCCTTCTCTTCCTCTTTCACCTTTCAAAGAAAAACGGGCCACAGACATCTCTTCTACGCGAGCCCGCTCCCCCGCGCCGAGTCTCTCCACATTCCCCCTCAAGATCCTCGCGACCTTCCGGTCTTTCTCGACGAACGTCGCGCGCGCCGCGCCCCGCGAGAGCGCTTCGAGTCCATACGCACCCGATCCCGCGCACGCATCGAGGACACGCGCGCCCCGGATCGCCTCCCCGAGAATGTCGAACGCGGCCTTGCGCGCCAGCTCGGTCGTCGGGCGGATGCCCCCGGGAACCTCGATCCTCCGTCCGCGCCACGCGCCGCCCGTGAGGCGCACCACGTTCAGCGCCTCTTCGCCGGCGAGGCCTCCGGCGGCCGTGACCCGGCCACGGAGGGATCCTCGAAGAGGCGCGGCAGATCGCCGCGGTACACGAAGATCCTCATCCTGTGGCTGCCCTGCTCCCCTCCCGCGGCGAGCTCTTCGAGCTCGAAGTCGTGATCCAGGGCATCGTCGTGAACGACCCGATACCAGACCCCGTCGGACCGCCGGCGGAGAAACGCGCCAGCCTTGAGATTCCCCGTGTCCCACTTCGTCTCGGCCAGCTCCTGCTTTTCGAAGCGGCCTCGCAGGTCCTCCAGCGCCCCCCGCGCCCGCCCCACGGCCAGCGGAAGCGAGATGAGATCGTCGTACGTGTACACGCGGGAGCGCCCTTCCGGATCGACGATCTCGAGCGTGATCCGCCGGCCGTCCGCGTCGCCGAGGACCGATCGGCCGGGGTCGTCGACGTCCTTCGCACGCACCGCAAGCGCATCGAGGCAGACCCTCCGCACGACCGCCACCTCCTCGGGCGCCAGCGCTTTCCGGTCGACGATCCGCTCGCTCCGGAACCCGCGGACGCGCACGAGGGTCCCGTCGTCGAAGAGGGCCACGCGCTCCATGCCGAGCCCGTGACGCGACTCGAGAGCGGCAATGAGGCGCGGGTCACGCTTCTCGGGCGTCGGCGTCGGAAGAGGCACGGACGTCGGGACGGGAGTCGCGCCAGGCGTCGGGACGGGCGTCGCCGCGAGAAGGACCCAGAGGAGCACGCTCCCCGTCATCGAGGCTCTACTCCTGCGGCACGCCTCAGGGCCTTCGGGAAGTTCAATCGTGACGCGACGGCGGCGCGCTCGGGCCGCGCCAGCGGCTCGAGCAGCCGGCGCCAGATTTCGTCTGGTTTCGGACGCGCATCCGCCGGAAGAGGCGCGGCGACAGATGCGGAAGCCGCCTCACCGCTGTTTTTCTTCTTAGAGGGTAAGAGGGGAATCGGCCAGCCGGGAAGGACATCGCCAAACAATGAAAGGCCGCTCGCGAGCTCCAGCGCCCGGTCCCATTCACTTTCTAAGAAGATCTCTTCTATTCCTCTCCTCATCCGATCCCCCGAAAGCGCCTCGAAGGCGTTTGCGCGCCGGGCAGCCTTGAGGGCCTTCCCGAAATCCTCGTCCCAGGTGAAGCCCAGCCGTGCCGCGTACGTGACCGCGCGGTACGCGCGCGTCGGGTCATCGACGAGCGACTTCGGATGAAGCAGGCGTAACTTCTTTTTCTCGAGGTCGCTTCTTCCCCCGAAGGGGTCGAGAACCCGCCCGACGAGGCCGCGCCGCCCGACGCGCCGCGCCATCGCGTGGATCGTGAAGTCCCGGCGGCCGAGGTCGTCGTCGATCGTCGTCGTGCCGGTCACGACCGGCAGGCTGGCCGGTGCCGGGTATTCCTCGCGGCGGGTCGCGGCGACGTCCACGCGGAGGCCGCCCGGCGCCCGGAGCGTCGCGGTCCCGAAGCGCGCGTGGGTCCTTTCGAGCGTCCAGCCGGGCATCGCGCCGAGGCGCGACGCGAGCTCCAGGGCGTTCGCCGCGGCCGCCTCCACGGCAAGATCCAGGTCGAGCAGCCGCCGCCAGAGGAGCAGGTCGCGCAGGGCGCCCCCGACGAGCCACAGGCCCACCTCGCGGCGGTCGGCGACCTCGCCCGCGCGTGCGAGCTGGATGCCGACCTCCTCGTCGTCGAACCGGGGTGCGGGTCCGCCGCCCTCGCTCATGGAAACGTCGGGTAGGAGTACCGGACGGACCTGGGCCCGAGCAGCTTCTCGAGATCGGCCGTGAAGTCGGGAGTCGGCCGGACCCACAGGCGCGGGTCGATTTTCTGGCGTGCCTCGAATTGGCCGGAGCGCCTCATCTCGAGGTAGACGGGCATCGAGCCGGGATACTTTCTCAGAATCTCGCCCATCGCCGCCTCGTCGAAGGTCTCGAAGTTGGAGGGAGCGATCACCACCTCCCGCGCGGCCTGCTCGCGCATGCCTTCGACGGGCTGGATTTCGCGGGCGATGAGCTCGATCGGAACCCCGGCGGTCTCCCCTTCGGAGGCGTCGTGCGTCGCGCCGCCTGGCGACATGGACAGGCGTACGGTTCCCGTCACCAGCACGGCCCTCCCCGGCGCGAACCACGAGCCCACGCGCTCGAGAAGGCTCGCGAAGACGGTGACGGGCACGGAGCCGGTCAGGTCCTCGACGACGGCCTTCGCCATCATCTTCCCTTCGTTCTGCCCTTTCTTGATCTGGTTCTTCTTGATCGCCCCGACGAGGCCCACGAGCTTCACCTGTGCGTCGAGACGATCGCGCAGCGTCTCGCACGTCACGTCGCCGAACATCCGGATCTCGTCCTCGAAACGCGCGAGCGGGTGGCCCGTGATGTAGAAGCCCAGGGTCTCCTTCTCGTAGCGGATCTTCTCGTCGACACTCCACTCCGCCTTGTCGGGAAACTGGTCCTCGACCTGTGTCTCTTCGGGAACCTCGAAGAGGAGGCTCTGGCTCGACGCCGCGGCCTCGCGGGCCGCCGCCGCGACGTCCACGGCATGGTCGAGCCCGTCGAGGAACGCCGCGCGGCTCTTCCCCAGCGAGTCGAAGCAGCCGGACTTGATGAGAGCTTCGATGACCCTCTTGTTGTTCAGACGGAGGTCGACGCGCGAGCAGAAGTCCGTGAGGGACCTGAACGGCCCGTCTCCGGCGCGAGCCGAGAGGACCGACGCGACGGCGCCTTCGCCGACTCCCTTCACGGCGCCCAGCCCAAAGCGGATGGCCGGCCCGTCGGGTGCGAACGAGAGATCCGAGGCGTTCACGTCGGGAGGAAGCACGGGGATCTTCATCTCGCGGCACGTGTTCACGTATTTCACGACGTCGTCCGAGCTCCCGGAGCTCGCCGTCAGCGTGGCCGCGAGAAACTCCACGGGGTAATGCACCTTCATCCAGGCGGTGCGATACGCGAGAAGCGCGTAGACGACCGAGTGGGACTTGTTGAAGCCGTACCGGCCGAACGGCAGGATGAGGGCCCAAAGCTCCTCGGCCTTCCTCTTCGAGGTCCCGTTCGCGACGGCCTTCTTGACGAACTTGTCGCCCTCGGCCTTGAGAAGCGCCTCGTCCTTTTTGCCGATCGCCTTCCGGAGCTTGTCCGCCTCGCCCGGCGTGTAGCCCGCCACGGACCGCGCCGCGAGCATGACCTGCTCCTGATAGACGAGGACGCCATGCGTCTCCCGGAGAATCGGCTCGAGCTGTGGCAGCGGATACTCGAACTTCGTTCCCCGGCGCCGCTGGATGTACACCTCGACGGTTCCGGCGTCCAGCGCGCCCGGCCGGTACAGCGCATTGAGCGCGGCGAGGTCGTCGAACACCTCGGGCTTCACGCGGCGGAGGAGGTCGCGCATCCCGGACGACTCGAACTGGAAGACCCCGTCCGTCCGCCCGTCCGCGAAGAGCCTGTAGACCTCGGGATCGTCGAGCGGAATCGAGTCGACGTCCGGGCGCTTTCCTTCCTTCTTCTCCGCGAAGCGCAGCGCGTCGTCGAGGATCGTCAGCGTGATGAGCCCGAGGAAGTCCATCTTCAGGAGGCCCATGCGGTCGACCGACTTCATCTCGAACTGCGTCGTGATCTCGTCGTTGCTGTTGCGGTAGAGCGGCAGGTATTCGACCAGAGGCTTCGGGGCAATGAGGACGCCCGCCGCGTGGACGCCCGCGTGCCGCGACACGCCCTCGAGCCGCTCTCCCAGGTCGAAGAGGCGCCGGTAGGTCTCGTTGTCCCGGAGCGCGTCCGCCAGCTCCTTCACGTCCCGCCGCGCCTCGGCGAGCATCGTCGGCTTTCCCGGATTCGCCGGGATGAGCGAGCAGAGGCGGTTCACCTCCGCCAGCGGTACGTCGAGGACGCGGCCCACGTCGCGGATGACGGCCCGCGCCTTCATGGAGTTGAACGTGATGATCTGCCCGACGTTCTCGCGCCCGTATTTCGTGCGCACGTACTCGATGACTTCGCCGCGCCGGCGCTCGCACAGGTCGACGTCGATGTCGGGCATCGAAATGCGGTCCGGGTTCAGGAAGCGCTCGAAGAGCAGGTCGTACTTGAGCGGATCGACGTCCGTGATCCTGAGCGCGTACGCGACCAGCGAGCCCGCCGCGCTCCCCCGCCCCGGACCCACGGGGATCGCCTGGTCCTTCGCGTACTTGATGAAATCCCACACGATGAGGAAGTAGCTCGAGAGGCCCATCTTCCGGATGACGGACAGTTCCCAGGCAAGGCGTTCGTCGTACTCGGCCCGCGGCTTCTTCGCCGTGCCGTTCTCGAACGCGACGCGCAGAGGCTCGAGGCGGCGCTCGAGGCCCTCTCTCGCGAGGTCTTCGAGATACGCTTCGGGAGACTGCTCCCCTCCCGGAACCGGGAACGTGGGGATCTTGAGGCCCGTGTCCAGGATGACGCTCGGCGTGACGCGCTCGGCGATCGCCGCCGTGTTCTGCACCGCCTCGAGCGTGAGCGGGCGGAACACGTCGCTCATCTCCTCGGGGTTCTTCACGTAGAACTCCGAGTTGTAGAACTTCATCCGCCTCGCGTCGTTGAGCGTCTTCCCCATCCCGATGCAGAGGAGGACGTCCTGCGCTGCGGCGTCGTCCCGCGTCAGGTAGTGCGCGTCGTTCGTCGCGACCGGAGGAATGCCGGTCTCCGAGGAGAGCCTCAGCAGGTCCGGCAGAATCTGCCGCTGCTCCGGGAGTCCGTGATCCATGATCTCGATGAAGTAGCGGTCCTTGCCGAAAAGGTCGCGGTACCTGAGGGCCGTCTTCTTCGCCCCTTCGTAATCGCCGATGCGGAGGCGCTTCGAGACTTCCGAGTTCAGACACCCGGACAGCGCGATGATCCCTTCGTGGTATCTCTCGAGGAGTTCCCAGTCCATCCGCGGCTTGTAGTAGAAACCGGACAGGAACGCCTCCGACACCAGCCGCGCGAGATTCCGGTAGCCGTCGGGAGTCTCGACGAGCATCGTCAGGTGATAGTTGCTGCCCTCGCCGTCGAACGTCTTCACGTTCTCGCGATCGAAGCGCGAGCCCGGCGCGATGTACGCCTCGACACCGAGGATGGGCTTGATGCCCGCCTCCAGCGCGGAGGTCTGGAGCTCGTACGCCCCGAACATGTTTCCGTGGTCCGTCACCGCCACGGCGTCCATCCCCGACGACTTGACCTGCCTGATCAGGTCCTTGAGCCGGTTCGCGCCGTCGAGGAGGGAGTACTGGGTGTGGAGGTGGAGGTGAACGAAGTCGCCGGACATCCCGCGGCCGATTGTAGTGCGTCAGTATTCCCGGCGGAGCGCCTCGATCCG
>JAMQPJ010000295.1 GCA_023717585.1 Thermoanaerobaculia bacterium | reverse complement strand
TCGGCGTCGAGCGTGAGGACGTACTCGCCGTCCGTCGCGGTGAAGCCCGCGAGGATCGCCATGTGCTGCCCGGAATTGCGCACCAGCTCGACGACCTTCACGACGCCGGGATGCTCCCGCGCGGCCGCCTTGAGAATCTCGAGCGAGCGGTCGCGCGAGCCGTCGTCCGCGAAGACGATCTCGTACGGCCGGCCGAGACCGGCGAGGACGGGCAGGAGGCGCGGGAGAAGGAGCGGGATGTTCGCCTCCTCGTTGAAGACGGGGACAACGACCGAGACCTTCCGGGGAACACTCGGGACGCTCATTGCGGCGGCATTCCCTTCTGGAGAAGCGCGAGCCCCTCCTTCACGACGGGCTGGTTCGGATCGACGGCGAGCGATCTCCGGAAGGCGTCCCCGGCTCGCGCCGTGTCTCCGAGGCACCAGCTCGTCAGCGCGAGGAGATTCAGGTTCTCGACTTCCGGAGGCGTCCTGCCCGCGAGATCCGCGAAGATCTTCTGCGCCGACGCGCAGTCCTGGATCTCGAACAGAGCCTTGCCGAGCGACGCCCGATATCGGTCCTCGCGCGGATACGCGGCCGCGACCTTGCGCATGAAGGAAACGAGCTGCCGGCGCCGGTCGCGGCCCTTCGTATTCTCCGTGTAGAGCTTCACGCGGCGGTAGACGGTGCCTTCGGGGTCGAAGTAGCCGTTCTGGAGCGCGTGGAGAAGCGCGTCGTCGGACTCGTCGTGCTTGCCGGTCTGGTGGAGCGCCGTCGAGAGGTTGATCCACGCGGAGGCCGACTTCGGGTTCACTTCGAGCGCCCGGCGATACCACACCGCTGCTTCGGCCGGCTTTCCGCGCTCGCGCAGGAACGTCCCGACGTTCTGGAACGACCCGGCCGTCTCGGTTCCCGCGCGATCCGGGGGGCGCGCGTCCACGGCCGACGCCTCCGCTCCCGTCAGATAGCCGAGGGAGATGAGCTGCTTCGTGAACTCGTCGGCGGATTTTCTTTCTTCGGCGCTCAGCGCAGCGCCGGTCGCCACGACGAGCCGCTCGACGGGAGCGGCCTTTGCCCAGGAGATCGCCGGGACGGCCGGCCGGAGCGCGAAGCCGGCGATCGGCTTCCCTTCGAAGGCCGGGTCCGCGGGCAGTCCGAGAATCCGGCACAAGGTCGGGGCGATGTCGAAGACCTTCGCCTTTCCGCGCGCGGCCGCGGGTGGCACGGCGGGTCCGGCCGCGACGAGGATGCCGGGCTGCTCGTGCCACAGGAAAGCGGTGTCGAACTTCGTTCCGGACGAGGAGGCCGGGCGGCCTTCGCCGCGCCGGAAGCCGTGGTCGGAGGCGAGGACGAGCGTCGCTCCGTCCCTGGCCGCGCGCCGCGCGAGCTCGCCGAGGATGCGGTCGGCCTCGACGTATATCGCCACGACGCCGTCCTTGTACCTGCGGAAGTCCTCCTCGGAGATCGCCGGCATCTTCGGCGCCTCGAAACGCCCCAGGACGTGGCCGATCTCGTCGGTGCCCTGGAAATAGACCATCAGGAGCTCGGGGGAGGAGCGGTCGTAAAGCTCGAGCGCGATCTTCGCATTCACGCGCGTCACGCCGAGGATCTTCCGGTAGCCCGTGACCGGGTTTTCGAGGTCCTTCTTCTCGGCCACGGCCGCGTCGAACTCGGCGCGCGAAATGTGCAGCGCCTGCGCCACGTCCTCGAAGGGCGGGCTCCCCTCCCGCCGGCCGATGAGGCGCACGCCGTCGGCGAGGCCCTCGGGCCAGG
>JAMQPJ010000272.1 GCA_023717585.1 Thermoanaerobaculia bacterium | reverse complement strand
GACGAAGGCATGTGGATGCCGCAGCAGATCCCGCAGCTCGCCGAGCGCCTCAAGGCAATGGGCTTTCGGGGTGACCCACAGGCATTCGCCGATCTCACGGGCCAGCCCATGGGAGCGATCGTGTCCCTCGGCGGCTGCAGCGCGTCGTTCGTCTCGCCGGATGGGCTCATCGTCACGAACCACCACTGCGTGCAGGGCGCCCTCCAGTTCAACTCCACGCCCCAGAAGAACCTCATGGAGGACGGCTTCCTTGCCCTCTCCCGGGACCAGGAGCTGACCGCGGGGCCCGGCTCGCGCGTCTACGTCACGACGTCCGTCAAGGAGGTCACGGCGGAGATCACCGGCAAGCTCGATCCGAAGCTCGCCGATCGCGACCGGCAGGCGGTCATCGAGAAACGCCTCAAGGAGCGCACGGCGGCCTGCGAGAAGGACGGCCTGCGCTGCCGCGTCGCGTCGTTCTTCGACGGCCTGAAGTACTTCGAGGTCGCCCAGATGGAGATCCAGGACGTGCGGCTCGTGTACGCGCCGGCCGAGGGCATCGGCAACTTCGGCGGCGAGACGGACAACTGGCAGTGGCCCCGCCACACCGGCGACTGGTCGTTCTATCGCGCGTACGTCTCGCCCACGCGCAAGTCCGTGACGTACGCGAAAGAGAACGTCCCCTTCAAGCCGAAACACTGGCTCAAGGTCTCGCCCGAAGGCGCCGGCCCGGGGGATCTCGTGTTCGTGGCGGGCTACCCCGGACGCACGCAGCGCTTCGCCACGTATGCCCAGACCCGGGAGCTGGCCGAGTGGTCGTTCCCCCGTACGGTCCGCCGGAACGCCGAGCTCATCGCCCTCCTCGACGAAGTCGGGAAGAAGAGCAAGGAGACCGAGATCCGCGTCGCGACGCGCAAACGCGGCCTCAACAACACGCTGACGAACCGGAAGGGCGTCGTGGAAGGCTTCAAGAGGGGCAACCTCCTCGCGAAGAAGGAAGGCACGGAGAAGGAGCTCGCGGCGTGGATTGCCGCGGATCCGAATCGGCAGAAGAGCTACGGCGACGTCCTGCCGGCGCTCGACGCGCTGCAGGCCGAGAAGGTGAAGACGCGCGAGCGCGACGCGGCGCTCACGGACCTTCTCGGATCCGGAAGCTCGCTGCTTCCGGCCGCGCACAGGCTCTACGAGCTGTCCCTGGAGCGCCCGAAGAAGGACCTCGATCGGGAGCCCGAATACCAGGAGCGCAACTGGAGCCGGATCCGCGAGGCGCAGGACCGCCTGCAGCGCTCCTACGATCCCGTCGCCGATCGCGCCCTCCTGCGTTACCTCCTCGTGGAGGCGTCGAGGCTCGCTCAGAGCCAGCGGATCGAGGCCCTCGACAAGGTCGCCGGCTTTTCTGCCGGCATGTCCGATGCGGACGCCGGAAAGAAGATCGACGCGCTTCTCGATCGCCTCTACGCGGGAACGAAGCTCGGCGACAAGGCGGCGCGCCTTGCGCTCTTCGACAAGTCCACGGCCGAAATGCTCGCCACGAAGGATCCGATGATCGACCTCGCAGTCGCTCTCGACCCGCTGTGGCAGGCGAACCGCGAGCGCGCGAAGACGCGGGACGGTGCCTACGTGCGCCTCGGCGCGCGGTACGCGCAGGCGGTCCTCGAGAAGACCGGCGGCCTCACCCCGCCGGACGCGAACGGCACGCTCCGCGTGACGTACGGCCGCGTGCTCGGCGTGCCGGCCCGCGACGGACTCATCTACTCCCCGCAGACGACGCTCCAGGGCGTGGTCGAGAAAGCCACGGGCACCGGCGACTTCAACGCGCCGAAGAAGCAGCTCGACGCCATCGCCGCGATGAAAGCCGGAAAGAAAACGGCGTACGCCGACCCGAAGCTCGGCAGCGTGCCGGTGAACTTCCTTTCGACCGTCGACACGACGGGCGGCAATTCGGGCTCGGCCACGCTCAACGCGAAGGGCGAGCTGTGCGGCCTCCTGTTCGACGGCACTTTCGACACCGTCGCCTCCGACTATCTTTACGACGCCGTGCGGACCCGCTCCATCCACGTCGACAGCCGGTACATGCTCTGGACGATGGCCGAAGTGGACGGGGCGGCGAATCTCCTGAAGGAGATCGGCGAGGCGCCGAGCCTCGACGTGTCGACGGCGCGCTGACTCACGACGCCACCACGATAGGCGGGCCCTGCGCGAGCGACGCGCCGAGGGGAACGCACGTTCCGTCGGTCTTGCGGACCTTCTTCGCGGCCGAGCGGAAGAGCCCGCCGAAGAGCCGGACGGCCGCGAAGTAGACGTAACGGAACGTGAAGCCGGTGGCGGCCATGAGCTGCAGGAAGAACCGGTCGGCGTCGCCCCGCGGCAGGCCGAGGCCGTCCCTTAGGAACTGGTACATCGCGTCGTGGACGAGAGACGCGTAGTACGTCTTCGGCCGTCCCGTCCGCGCGTCCACGACGCCGTCCGGCGTGCCGAAGACGAGGTCCAGGACGCAGACCTTCGGCGTGCATCCGTCCCACGCGTAGCCCGAGAGGACCGTGATCCTGCCCGTTCGCGTCACCTCGAGCCAGCGCACGCCCTCCTTGTCCTCGAACGCCATGTCGGCGGGGAAGGCGTGGCCGGACTCCCACGTCACGTGGTGCTCGAGTCGATAGAGCCAGCGTTCGGCGTCGCGGCACATGGGCCACCTCGCGCCCGCGGACGATAGCGCGAAAGCCGCCCGTAGCTATGGGCGCTCAGGCCTAGCCGACGCGCGTACCGTCCGGGACCGGCCGCTCGGGCACCGCGAGAGCGGGGAGGAGGCCATCGGCAAAGCCGAGGTC
>JAMQPJ010000253.1 GCA_023717585.1 Thermoanaerobaculia bacterium | reverse complement strand
GAACGCCGCGCGCGCAGGTTCGAGCCCGGCGTCTCGTCCGCCCGGAAGGTGAGCGTGTACGGACCGGGGGGCGTCCCGCGCGCGATCGAGAGCGTGGCGGCCTGCGGAACGTTCGGAGCCAGCACCGGCTGGGCAGGCGTGAGCGTGACTCCGGCAGGCAGGTTGAGAGGCGTGACCGTGGCCGTCCCGGCGAACGAGCCCACCGGATCGAGGACGAAGGAAAGCGTCGCGGCGCGGCCAGCGGTGACCTGGGGAGCCGCCGGCGTGATCCGGACGTTGAAGTCCGAGACACCGACGCTCACCTGCACGTTCACCGTCCGCGTCACGGTGACGCCCGTCCCGCCCGCGGCGCCGCTGGCGCGGAAGAGGAGCGTCACGGCGCCGGCAGGCGCATCGTCGGCCGCCCGGATGTCGACGGACTGCGGCGTGTTCGGCAGGAGCGTGAAGGACGGCGGGACGACGGAGACGCCCGTCGACCCGGTCACGAGCACGTCCACGGACGAGGACCACCCGTTCAGCGGCACGAGGGTCACCTGGGCGGGAGCCCTGCCGCCCGCGGGAAGGTCGATGACCGTCGGCGTCACGTTCAGCGTGAAGTCGGGCGGCAGGTCGATCGAGACCGGCAGGCTCGCGCTCCGCGTGCCCGTGACCCCGGTCGCCGTTCCGTTGAACGTGACGGCGACGAGCCCCGCCGCCGCATTCGCCCCGGCCGCGAGCGTGACGGTCCGCGATTCGCCGGGGGAGAGCGCGAACGTCGGGGTGTCGCTCGTGAGACCCGCCGGCAGGAGAGAAGCGACGTTCACGGTCCCGGCGAATCCGTTCAGCGGGGTGGCCGTCACGACGACGGGCGCCGAGCCTCCCGCCGAAAGGCGGAGCGACGTCGGCGTCACCGAAAGCTGGAAGTCTGGCGGGCTCGCGACCGTGAGGCGGACCGTCGCCGCGTGCGCGAGCCCCACGCCGTCCACCCCGTTGAAGACGACGTCGAGTGAGCCAGTCGTTCCCGCGGACGCTCCGATCGTCACCGCGAATGGCGCCGTGCCGGTCAGGGTGAACGTCGCGGGCGTCACGGTGACGCCGCTGGGCGGGGCCGCCGTGACGTTGACCGGCCTCGAGTAACCGTTCAGGGGAACGAGCGAGATCTCGGTTCCGCCAGAGCCCCCCGCGGGGATCTGGAGGACGGACGGGATCGCCGAGAGCTGGTAATCGGGACCCGTCGTGATCGTCGTCGCGAAACGCGCGAGCCTCGTGCCCGTCACGCCCGCGGCCGTGCCCCTGAAATTGTCGACCGTGGTGCCCGTGGGCGCGTTCGCCGCGACCGCGATGGCGACGGTTTGCACGGCGCCCGTGGACAGCGTGAAGAAGGCCGGCGTGAACGTCACGCCCCCGATCACCGGCGCGGTGACGGACACCGGGCCCGCGAACCCGTTCACGCCCTGGAAGAAGACCGTCGTCTGCCCCGTGCCGCCCACGGACAGGAGAAGGGCGGACGGGGAATCGAGAAGCGTGAAGTCGGGGCGAGGATCGATCGTGAGGGAGAAGCTCGTCGTGTGCGTCGCGATTCCGGGCGCGGTCCCGGTGAAGGTCACCGTGCTCGTGCCGATCGTGGCACCGGCTGTCGTGACGACCTGGACGGTCTGTCCGGCGCCCGCGCCCACGTCGAAGACGGCGGGGACGAACGTCACGTTCGGGATCGACGGCGCCGTCACGTGCGACGTCCCCGAGAATCCGTTGAGCGGCGTGACCGAGACGACGACGCTGCCGCTGTCGCCTGCCACGACGCTGAGCGAAACCGGATTGGCGGCGAGCGTGTAGTCGGGCGGCGGCGTCACGACCAGGTTCGCGCTGGCCGTGTGAGAGCGCGGAGGTCCCAGGCCCGGGACGTTCGTGGCCGTTACCGTGACCGGCGTGGACCCGACGGGCGCCGCCGCGGACGCCGTGTACGTGACGTCCACCGAGCCGTTGCCGCCCGCGATCGTGGCGGTGGTGGGAATCGCCGTGAAGTTCGGGATCGCAGGCACGTTGACCACGACCGGGAAACTCCAGCCGTTCACCGGCGCGACGGTGTACGTGATCGTTCCGTTTCCTCCCGGCTGCATCGAGACGTTCGCCGGTGAAGCCGTGATCGTGAAGTCCGGGGGCGTCGGGATCACGATCGAAATGTTCACCGTGCGCGGGCCCGGGACGCCCGCCGCGACCCCGCTGACCGTGGCGGTGTAGGTTCCCGGCAACGCCGTGCCGGCGGCGAGGAACACGACGTTCTGCGCGGCCCCCGAGGACGTCAGAACGAAGCTGGACGGATTCGCCGTGACGCTCTGGATCGCGGGGATCGTGACGGTCGCGGTACCCGAGAAGCCGTTGAGCGGCGTCAGCGAAAAGGCGATCGAGCCGGAAGTCGTGGGCTGGAGCGTGAGCGTCGTCGGGGTCGCGCCCAGGCTGAAATCGGGGCCCGCCGTGACGCTGACCGTGACCGGCACGTTGATCGGCGGCGCGGTCGCCGTCGAGAAGCGCAGCGTCGCGGGGTACGAGCCCACCGCGACAGAGGCTGCCGCGGTGATCGGAATCGAGGCGGGGCCGTAAGCCGGCGGAACGATGGTCGTCGCTCCCGGAACGGTGAATCCGGCCGGAAGGCCGAGGACCGTCACGCTCACGTTGGGTGGGGCGCCGCAGATCGCAGGCGGAGCGGAAGCCGTCACGGAGAAGTTCCCGGTTGCGCCGCCGGCCTGGATGACGAGCGTGGACGGGCTCGCGGAAGGCGCGACGAGCGGATCGATGACCGAGAAGGGAACGTTGAACGTCTTGTTGACGAGGCCGGTCCTCTCGAGAACCCCTCCCAGTCCGGTCTTCGGGCCGACGGTCGCTCCGGCCGCCTGTACGAGGAAGTTCATGGACCGCGCCGGCGGCAGGAAGAGGTTCGTCGCGCTCGGCGTCATCGTCGTCGCGGCGGGTGAATTGACGACGCCGACCGTGATCGCCGCCGCGAAGCCGAATTGGGGCGTGAAGGTGGCCTGCACGGGCTGCGCCGGTCCGCCATTGCAGACGTTGACGCCCGAGGCGACCGACACCGAGACGTCCGGGATGCTGAGCGTCAGATTCGCAAAGGTGAACTGGTTCGCGCCCGTGGTCCCCGTCCAGATCGCGAGCACGGGAACCGTGTACGTGCCCGGCGTCACGACTCCGGTGCGCGAGAAGGGGAACACCAGGGTCGCGTTGTACGGCGCACGCAGGAATTGCCGTCCACCCGCCGTGACGTTTGCGGGCGTCGACGGCGGGAGCGGGACGTTGTCGACGGAGAAAAGGAACGGAACTCCGGTGGCCGCCACGTTGGCTCCGAAGCCCGGATCCGCCCGGACGCTCACGAGCACGTTGACGGTGCCCATTCCCAACGTGATGCTGGGCGTCGTGATCGAAAGGCGGAGCTGCGGCTCGAGGATGGTGAGGGAGAACGTCGCCTGAGACGACGTGACGTTGTCCCGCACGGTGATCGCAAAGGGCCCGCCCGCGACTGCGCTCGCCCCAACAGCGAACTGGAAGTTCGACACTGCGCTGAAAATCGGGAACAAGCCCGATCCGTTGTAGCCCGGGTTTCCCGGGACGACGGTGACTCCCGCCGGTACCCCCGAAAAGGTCAGAGGGTGGAAGCCCGAAGGGAGAGGGAATGAACTCGATATCGTGGCCGTGACGGCGACGGACTGCGTCGGGTAGCGGCTTGCCGCGTTGGGCGCGAGCGCGACCGTCGCCTCGGCGCCGCGCGCCATTGCCAGGGCTCCGGCCAGCATGAATCCGACGCGCAGCAGCCGCGATCCGAAAACGCGTCTCATCTTTTTCTCCCCCTCAGGTTTCCGCGATCCTGACACGAAGTGGAGCCACTTTCGAGCTTTCGTCTTGTAAAGAGTCGTTTCGGGTCGCGAGGGGTCACTGGAAGATTTCCGACACGGGAACATTCAGCCTGTCTGGAAGCGACGGAATGGCGGGCGGCGACGGATGATCGACTCTGCACGCCGCGAGCGCGGTATTCCGTGCATCCGCAAGCGGGATCAACCGGGCGCCGGCCTCGCACGTCTCGCGGGCGGCCTTGAAGACGTCGCCGGGAGTCGGAAGGTTGGGGAACGGCACGGGAACCGAGCTTGCGGGCGGGGCCGGCACGGCGACGACAGTCGAGAGGTTCAGGGTCGCCGAGGCCCAGGCACCGCCGTCGGGCTTCTTCGCCGTCGTCCGGACCTTGACCCCATCCGCCTCGAACGTCGGGGAGAGCGTGCCACCTTCGAGCTTCACGCCGAGCTTCGGGTTTTCGATCTTGAATTCGGCCCCCACTCCCGGAATTCGTGCCCACGAAGTGTCGGAGCCGGAGATGGAGCCGCGGGCGCGAAGACCGTCTCCGGCAGCGGAATAAGTCATCGAGAAGCTCCGGCTCCATGCCGAGAAGGTTGCGCTGCCCGAGACGCCGCCTCCCTCCAGCTTCAGCGTCGAGGAGGCGAGAGTCCACGAACCGCACCGGAGCGAACCGGCGAGCGAGAGCTCGTTCCCCGAGACGCGCGAGCCCGCATGAACCGAGTGGGTGCACCCGCGCACCGACACGTCGCCGCCACTGAGCGTGAGGACGAAGGCCCCCTGCGACTCGATCGTCGCGTTCAGGATCGTGAGGCTCCCGCCGAACCCCGTGAGGCGGGCGGTTCCGTGGCCGACCAGCGAAGCCCACGCGCCGCCGCTCCCGCCGGCGGTCAGCGTCGCGTCGCCCTCGAGCGTGAGCTTGACGTTCGCATTCGTCTTCGACGTGATGACGATCGTCCCGTGCAGCGAGGCCTCGCCGGCGGGCCGGGTGACCTGTCCGTTCTCGAGCTCCACGTGGAAGCTTCCGCCGAGCTCGCCCTCGAATGCGGCCCCGGCGAGCGCGACCCGTTCGAGCTCCTTCCGGACCAGGACGACGGGCTTCGGCGCCGCCGGCAGGCGCGAAAGGGCGTCGCGTGCCGCCGCGTTCGCCTGCGCAATGGCGGCGCGGGCTCCGGCGAAGGAAGTGATCGCGACCTCGTCGAGGGCCTTGGAGATCTCGGGAAGTGACGCCGCAAGCGCAGCCGTCACCGCCACGAGCGCCGCACACGCGGCGGACGCGGAGACCACGGCACCCGCGACGAGGGCGGGCGACGCTCCGGCCGTGAACACCGCCACGACGATGGCGACGACGGCGACCACAACGATGATGACCGCCGCCATCACCTGACACGCCCGCGCATAGTCCTCCGCGGCCTTCAGAAGTTTCTCGCGTGTGCCGAGATCTCTCGTGAGAATGCGCGCTTTTTCCGCCTTGAAGTCCCTGACGGCCTTGAGGGCTTTCTGCATCTCGTCGATTTTCTTCTGGTCGCTGCCCGTCAGGAGAGGCGACGCCTTCCGGATCAGGTCGTCGAGCGCGGCTTCGGCGGCCGCGACGTCCTTGTCGGACGCCTGAACCGCCGCGATGAACCTCCTCCGCGCCTCGGAGAGGTCAGGGGCCGCGGCGGAAGCCGGCATTTCACGCGCCAGAAGGGCGATCGAGAGCATGAAAGCGATCAGGATCTTCATGGGCTCCTCCTGCCTCCCCTCTTCGGCGGCCTGTCTCCCGGTAACGCGTCACCGGGGGCCAAACGGGGTCATAGGAGAAGCCGCCTCGAAACTCGAGCGAACGCTCGCGCGGCAGGGGGAGGGGACGCTACCAGCCGATCGGCTTCCCCTTGTTCTGTTCATCCAGCCACTTCTGCAGGGGCGCGAAGTAGTCGCGAATCGCGGTCGCGTCCATCTGCTTCTGCCCCGTCAGGGCTTCGAGGGCCTCGGGCCAGGGGCGGCTCGCGCCCATGGACAGGGTTGCGTTCAGCCGGCTCCCCGCCTCCCGGTTTCCGTAGATCGAACAGCGGTTCAGCGGGCCCTTGCACCCGGCCGTCGCCGCGAGCGCGCGGTGGAACTGGAACTGCAGGATGTCCGCGAGGAAATAGCGCATGTAGGGCGTGCTGCCGGCGACGTGGAACTTCGCACCCGGGTCGAAGTCCTGCTCGCTCCGGAGGGCGGGCGGCGCGATGCCCTGGTACTTCTTCCGGAGCTCCCACCACGCTTCGTTGTACTTCTCCGGCGGGATCTGACCCGAGAACACCTTCCAGCGCCACTGGTCGATCACGAGCCCGAAGGGCAGGAACGCGACCTTCTCGAGCGCCTTGTCGAGGAGCAGGCCGATGTCCTTGGTCGTGTCGGGCGCCTTGTCGAGGAGCCCGAGCTTCACGAGGTACTCGGGGGTGACCGAGAGCGCGATCGTGTCGCCGACCGCCTCGTGGAAACCGTCGTTGGCGCTGTCGCGAAAGAAGAAGGGCTGCTGGTTGTACGCGCGCTGGTAGAAGTTGTGCCCGAGCTCGTGATGGATCGTGTTGAAGTCCTCGGCCGTGATTTCGATGCACATCTTGATGCGGAGATCGTTGTCCGCGTCGACGTCCCAGGCGCTCGCGTGGCAGACGACTTCCCGGTCCCGCGGTTTCACGAAGAGCGAGCGTTTCCAGAACGTCTCCGGCAGCGGCGCGAATCCGAGCGACGTGAAGAAGCCCTCGCCGTACTTCACCATCTGCTGGTCGTTCGTCTTCCGGCTCTTCAGGATCTGCGTCAGGTCGTAACCGGGATCGGCGCCCGCCGGCGCGACGAGCGGATAGATGTTCCCCCACTCCTGCGCCCACATGTTGCCGAGGAGATGGGCGGGGATCGGCCCGTTCGCCGGGACGCGGTCGCCGTATTTCTCGCGCAGCTTCGACCGCACATAGGCGTGAAGCGAGAGATAAAGCGGCTTCACCTGCTCCCAGATGCGGTCCAGCTCCTCCGCGAACGCGTCCGGCGGCATGTCGTACTTCGACCGCCACATGGCTCCCGTGTCGGCGAAGCCCAGCTCTTTCGCGCCCTTGTTCGCGAGCGCGACGTACGTGACGAAGTCCTTTCGCATCGGCCGCGAGATGGAGTGCCATCCCGTCCAGGCGTCGAGGAGCTCGTCGTAGTCGCGGCTCGTCGCCAGGACCTTCGAAAGGTCGCCGAGATCGCGGCATTCCTCTTTGCCGCCTTTGCCCGGCCGGCAGGACTTGCCCTTTCCGTACAGGGCCTCCATCGACGACGCGATTCGCGTCAGCTGCTCGCTGTCCTTCGGATCGGCGGGTGTCGCGAGGGTGAGCCCGTTCTTCAGGAGCCTCATCTTGCGGGCGAGCTCCTCGGGCAGCACCAGCTTGTCGAACCGCACGGACTGCTTGGCGAACTCGACGCCCGCGTTGATCGTGCGCTCGTCGGCCTTCGCCGCGAGGATTTCCGTGTCCTCGGTGATGAAGTTGATCTTGACCCAGTCGGCGCGCCCCGATTCGACGGAGAGGTCCAACATGCGCTGCTCGGCGTTCCGGAGGAACGCCTCCGGTTCGGCGACGGTCGGGGCGGAAGCCGGCTGGCCGGCGGCGGAAAAGGGGATGAGCGGGAAGAGCGCGAAGGCAACGAGGACAGGGGCGAAGGGACGGAGAAGCTTCATGGCCCGATCGTAGCAAGGCGCGCCCCCCTTGGAGAGCGCCCGCGCGGGCCGGCGTTCACGTCCTCGTCACTGATAAGGGTCCGTTCCAGCCGGGCCTTCGATCGTGACCTTCACCTGCGCCCAAACCCGTCCGAATGGGCTCGTGAAGACGTGCATCCGCATGTAGGGGTCGTCACTTCCCTTCGTCGGGGTCTGGCGCCACTGCCAATCGGCGTTTCCCGCCTTGCCGCTGCTGATCTCGAAGTTCTTCACCCTCCATCCGTTCTTGAGGCGGAAGCCGATGAACGCCTCGGGTGTCGCGCGGGCCCCGTTGGCCAGCGTGTCGCAGTTCGCCCGGAACCAAACTCCGGGCGAGTGGTCACCCAATCTTGAGGGATCGCCCTGCCCGACGTCACAAAGCCCCTTGAACCCGTCGACCCCGTCTGAAAACTGGGCGCCGGCATTCTTCGCGCGCCCGTACTCGAGGAGCCGCGTCTCGAGCGGGGGCGAAGAGCCCGGCGGCGCCGCCTGCTGCCCGGACACCTGCGGAATAGTCAGCCTCAGCCGTTTCTCGTTGTTCGCCCGCTGCACGACAGGCTCGTGAAGCGTGTCTTCGGTATCGACCCTCGCGAAGTACTCCCGGACGCCGGAGGCGATGTTCACGCGCGCCCCGAACGACTGCGTCGCGCCCGGCGCGAGGTTGTTCACGGTCGA
>JAMQPJ010000238.1 GCA_023717585.1 Thermoanaerobaculia bacterium | reverse complement strand
TCGGGTGCACCCGAGGCGCCCACGACGCGCGCGCGGTGGTGCGCGGCGTACATCGCGGGGCGAAGGAGCGTGTTCGATCCCGCGTTCACGTTCACGAAGGTCTTGACCGTGGTCGTCTTGACGGAATTCACGCGCGTCACGAGGAAACCCGAGGAGGCGACGAAGAAGCGTCCGGGCTCGAGCCAGAGGGCCGGCGGGTCCCCGCCGAGCGCGGCCATGGCGGCCATCCCTTCGCTCCAGACCGGCGCGAGGGCCGCGGCCAGGACGGCGGGGGTGAGTCCCTCCTCACCATCGTGGTACGGGACCGCCAGCCCGCCGCCGAGGTCGACGAATTCGAGCGAAAGGCCGAGATCCCGTTTCAGCTCCCGCACGAAGGCGAGCATCTTCCGCGCCGTCGCGACGTAGCCGTCCGTCTCCGCGATCTGGGAGCCGAGGTGGCAGTGAATGCCCGTGATGGCGACCGAGGGGAGCTCCCTGGCCCGCGCGTAGGCCGCGCGCGCGAGGCCGCCGTCGAGATGGAGGCCGAACTTCGCCTCGGTGATGCCCGTGTTGATGTGATGGAGCGTGTGCGGATCGACGCCGGGGTTGATCCGAAACGAGATGCGCACGCGCTTTCCCGCCGCCGCTGCGCAGTCCGCCGCCTGCTCGAGCTCGTCGCGCGAATCGACGTTCAGCACGGCTCCGATCTCGACCGCCTTCGCGATCTCCTCGGGTCCCTTCGAGGAGCTCGTGAAGAGAATCTCGTCGCCCCCCCATCCCGCGCGGAGCGCCGCCAGGATTTCGCCGAGCGAGACGACCTCGGGTGCCGCGCCCTCGGCCTGCAGCACCGCGAGAAGAGCCCCGTTCACGTTCGCCTTGAGGGCGTAATGAACCCGCAGATTCGGGAAGCGGGACGCGAACGCCGCGTGGAAGGAACGAAACTGCGAGACGATCGTCGCACGGTCGTAGACGTAAAGCGGGGTTCCGAATTCGGACGCGAGACGCGAAACGGCGCTCGAAGCGGCGGGCTCGTGGGCGCGGTCGGCGCGCAGGGCCTCGAGGCCTTCGTGGAGAGTCGACGGGCTCATGAGAGCGCGATTCTGCCAGCTTCGCGGCTTTACGGCTTCGCGGTACGATCGGCCGATGCACGTGGAAGTCAGAAAGGCGAAGGACGTCGTGATAGTCGATCTCTCGGGGAAGCTCCTCGCGGGAATCGGCGACGAGATCCTCCGCAACGTCGTGAACGAGCTCCTCGCCGAGGGGTGGAAGAAGATCCTCCTCAATCTCTCCGAGGTGACGGCCATCGACAGCGCGGGCACGGGCGAGCTCGTGGCGAGCCTGAAGATCAGCGAGCGCTTCGGAGCGAAGCTCAAGCTCCTGAATCTGCACGAACGGGTCCGAAAGAGCCTGCACCTCTCCGATCTCCTCCCGGTCTTCGAGGTCTACGACGAGGAGAACGTGGCCCTCCGGCACTACGCCTAGGGAAGAGACGTAGGAAGATCCGCAAGCCGGCCACTACCTATCGGAGTGTGATGATTCCAGTCCTTTTCGCGGCGGCTCTCGCTGCCGCTCCCGCCCCGTGGCCGCAGATCGCGTTCACCCCCGTCGCGGCAGGCTTCTCGAGCCCCACGCAGGTGACGTCCGCGCACGACGGCTCGGGCCGTCTCTTCGTCGTCGAGCAGAGGGGACTCGTGAAGATCGTGAAGGACGGGGTTGTCCTGCCCGTTCCGTTCCTCGACATCAGGGACCGCGTGAGCTGCTGCGGCGAGCGCGGCCTCCTGTCGATCGTGTTCCCGCCGGGAGCCGGTCCGCACGGGACACTGTCGAAGCCCTTCGATCTCTACG
Source organism: Thermoanaerobaculia bacterium (assembly GCA_023717585.1). Taxonomy (GTDB): domain Bacteria; phylum Acidobacteriota; class Thermoanaerobaculia; order UBA5066; family UBA5066; genus Fen-183. The sequence continues at coordinate 2,206 of JAMQPJ010000238.1, read as the reverse complement.
CGAACTACACCGACGTGAACGGCGATACGACGGTCTCCGTGTTCTACGTCTCGAACGATCCCGACGTCGTCAGTGCCGGCAGCGAGCGGATTCTCCTCAAGATCGCCCAGCCGTTCGCGAACCACAATGGCGGCCAGCTCGCGTTCGGGCCCGACGGATACCTCTATATCGGGATGGGCGACGGCGGCTCGGCCGGCGACCCGAACAACAACGCGCAAAACCTCAGCAGCCTGCTTGGGAAGATCCTGAGAATCGACGTGGTGGGGCGGACGTCGTACGCGATCCCGGCCACGAATCCATTTGCAGGCTCTGGGGCGGCGCGTCCCGAGATCTGGGCCTACGGCCTCCGCAACCCGTGGCGGTTCTCTTTCGACCGCAAGACAGGGGATCTCTACATCGGGGACGTGGGGCAGGGCGCGTGGGAGGAAGTCGACTTCCAGCCCGCGGGCGCGGCCGGGGGCGCGAACTACGGCTGGCGCGTGACGGAAGGCGCGCACTGCTTCAACCCAGGCTCAGGCTGCAGCTTCGCGGGAATCACGCCGCCCGTCGCCGAATACTCTCACGCCGGCGGCAACTGCTCGATCACGGGCGGGTTCGTCTATCGCGGGCGCGATTCCGCGAGGCTTTCCGGAATCTACTTCTACGCGGATTACTGCAGCGGCCGCGTGTGGGGCCTTCGAAATAGCGCCTCCGGCTGGGAGCCACAGGAACTGCTGACGCCCGGCTACGCCATCACGAGCTTCGGCGAAGACGAGGCCGGCGAGGTCTACGCGGTGGACGGCAGATCGGGGATCCTCTATCGGCTGGCGGACGCGGACGGCCCGTTGTCGATCCTCACGGTCCCGATCGTCGTCGACGCGGCCGGGGCGAACGGCGCGCATTTCGTCTCGGAGATCACGCTCGGGAACCGCGGGACGACGGGCGCGTCGGTGGAGGTGACGTTCACGGCTTCGACCGCCCTCGGCTCGACGGGCAGCGGCACGTTCACGACGGCGGTCCCCGCGGGCCGGCAGCTCGTCTACCCGGATGCGATGCAGTGGCTGCGGGAGAACGGGCTCGCCGTCCCGACCGGCAATCAGGGCGGGACGCTGCGGCTCGCCTACTCAGGTCTCTCGTCGGGCGACATGGCGTTCTCTTCCGTCCGCACGCTCACGGTCCTGCCCGAGGGACGCGCGGGACTGGCGTACCCAGGGCTCTCCACGAACGACATCCTCGAGGCGAAGGCGGCGCTCTATGGCTTGCGCGAGGACGCGTCTTTCCGGAGCAATCTGGCGCTTCTGAATGCCGGGGATCCGGCGACGGGCGCCTTCGTGACGCTGCGCGTGACCATTTTCAGCGGGGCAGCGGGCGACGGCCGGAGCGTCGTCCTTCCGGACGTGACGCTCGCGCCGGGGCAGTGGATGCAGCTCAACCGCGTTCTGGCGCCGGCGGGATACTCGAACGGCTGGGCGAACGTCGAGCGCGCCTCGGGAACGGAACCCTTCTACGCATACGCCGTCGTGAACGACAACGTGACGGGCGACGGCGCGTTCGTTGCGCCGGAGCCCGTCGGCAAAGAGGAGCTCCTCCGGATTCTTCCGGTAGCTGTTCGGACGGGCGGATTCGTGACGGAGCTCGTCCTGACGAATCCGGGGGACGATCCGATCACGCTCTCGTTCTTTGGTGATGCCGTATCGAGCAAGGACGTCGTTCTCCAGGCGCGAGAGCAACGGTTCATTCCCGACGTGCTCCTCTATCTCGGCTCCTCGTATCCCGCCACGGCGCTGGAGATCTCTTCGAGGACAGGGGCCGAGTCGTTTCACGCGAGCGCGCGCACGACGTCGGCGGCGGCGGGCGGCGGCACGTTCGGCGTCGCGTATTCCGCGCTCGCGCCGGCCGAGGTCGCTCGTGCGGATGCGTGGGTCTTCGGCCTGAAGCAAGACGGTTCGGCGCGTTCCAATCTGGCGCTGGCCAACACCGTTCCGCCGCCATCGGGATCTCCCCCGACCCCTTCACCCGTCGAGATTTCCGTGGAGTTTTTCGACGGAGATACGGGTCTTTCGGCGGGTTTTCAAACCGTTTCCCTGGACACGTTCTACCCCACCTGGATCCAGCTCGATTCCCCGTTCGCCGCCAGGGGCATCCGGACGGGATACGTCCACGTGCGGGCTCCTGCAGGCAACTTTGTCCCGTTCATCGTCTACGGAATCGTGAACGACGGCGCCGT
>JAMQPJ010000237.1 GCA_023717585.1 Thermoanaerobaculia bacterium | reverse complement strand
GGCCCGCCTTCTCGGCCGGGGAACCGCCCGTGACGCCCGAGAGCTTGACGCCCTGACCCACCTCGGAGAAGTCCGGAATGCCGACGACCCACACGCGGAAGCTGCGCGAGCCCGACGGGGCCGTGCCGCCCTTGACCTCGGTGAACGGGATCCGCTCGGGCGCGGAGGCGACCGCGACGACGACGGGCTCGACGAACTTCACGACGCGGACGATCCCCTCGGGGTCGATGCGGTCGGCCGTGTCCGAAGGCTTGTGGTAGTCGGCGTGTGCGCCCGTGAACGTGAAGAGGACGGGTTTTTTCGCTGCGTAGAACGGCGAGTGGTCGGACGGCCCGAACCCTCCCTCGAGGAGCGCGAGCTTGAGCTTCGCGTCCGCGTTGGAAGCCTCGACGAGTCCCTTCCAGGCCGGAGAGGTCCCGACGCCCTGCACGTCGAGCTTGTCGCCGCGCAGGCGGCCGACCATGTCCATGTTGAACATCGCGACCACCGAGTCCCACGGGACGGTCGGGTTCTTCGTGAACGTGAGGGCCCCGAGCGTCCCGAGCTCCTCCGCCCCGAAGGCGATGAAGAGGACGGAGCGCGGGAGGGTCGCCCGCTTCAGGGAGAGATCGCGCGCCGTCTCGAGCATCGCCGCGACGCCGGAGGCGTTGTCGTCGGCGCCGTGGTGGACCTGCGGGCCGCTCGCCGAGGCGAGAGACGTCGTGCCGCCGAGGCCGAGGTGGTCGTAGTGCGCGCCGACGATCACGACCTCGGCGCTCTTCGCCGCGTCGGCACCCCTGAGAAGGCCGATCACGTTCGAGGTCCGGACCCGGCGCGGCGAGACGTCCACGTTCAGGGCGACGCGCGAGCCGCCGGCCGCGAACGACGCCGGCTTCTTCGTCTCGTCGATCGCCTTTTGCGCGGCCTCGAGCGTCCTCCCGGAGCCCGCGAGAAGCGCCTCGGCGACGGGCCGGCGGACGGACATCGCGACGATGCCGGCGTCGGAGAAAGCCGCGTCGGTGCGCAGGGCGATGAGGTCGTCCGGGACGTCCTTCGTGAGCGGACCCGCGGAGACGAGCATCGCCTTCGCGCCCTTCTCGCGCGCGACAGCCGCCTTGAAGCGCAGCGCCGCGAACGGCGAAAACGGCGACTTCTCGTCGTCGCCGTCTGGGCTGTAGCGCAGGACGAGGACGACCCTGTCCTTCACATCGAGGCCGGCGTAGTCGTCGTAGCCGAGGTCCTTCGAGACGATGCCGTAGCCCGCGAACACGACCTCGCCCTCGGCGGCGCCCGGGGCCGAGAAGGCGAGCGGGCGGAAGTCGGTCCCGACAGCCCATGCTTTCCTGGCGGCGGCGGCGCCCGTCTCGAGGCGGTTCTTCGGCCCGAGGTCCACGCCGTCGATGAAGTCGAAGGGCTGCAGCCAAGCGCCGTTCGGGCCCGCGGGAGAAAGGCCGATCCCCCTGAACCGGTCCACGAGCCACGCGGCGGCACGGTCGGCCTCGGGCGTTCCTGCGCGGCGGCCCTTGAGGTCGTCCGAGGCGAGGAAGGCCACGTCCGCCTGCACGCGGGCGGCCGCCGGCGAAAGGGCTGTAGCCGGAACCGTCTGCGCCGAGGCGCAAACCGGCAGGAGCTGGAGCGCGAGCGAGACGGCGATGCTGAAGGTCTTCATCCGTTGTTCCTTTACAGCCGCTTCGCCACCAGCCGGTAGCGGCGGTAGATGCGGCCGCCGAATACCTCGAGCGGCTTCAGGATGTCGACGTTGTCCTCGAGCATCCACGAGAACTCCGCCCACTTGTGGCCGATGCGGATGCCTTCCTTCGCGGATTCGTAGTAGAGGATCGCGTCGATGCCCCTCCGGCGGTACTCGGGCAGAACGCCGAGCGCCATGACCCTCACCCGGTCGATCTTCTTCTTCTCCGTGAGGAATTTCAGCCAGCCGAACGGAAACAGGGAGCCGCTCATCTTCACGAGGACCTGGTTGAAGTCCGGGAGCGCGAGGCTGAACCCGACCGGGTTCCCGTCGATTTCGACGAAGAGAATGTACGGCGGATGGATGATGGGCTTGAGCTTCCCGGCCATTGCGTCGATCTCCTCCGACGTCATCGGCACGAAGCCCCAGTTCTTCTCCCATGCGGCGTTGTAGATTCTCTTCACGATCGCGAGGTCCTCGTCGAACCGGTCCATGCGGATCGTCCGTACGAGGAGGCCCTTCTCGCGCCTGCGCACGGCGTCCGAGAGGCGCGCGAGCCTCCGAAACGAGAGATCTCCCACGGGCGCGAGGATCGCCACGAGGTCCTTTTCCTTCGGGTACCCCGCCTCCGCGAAGAGGTCGAGGTAGTAGGCGGGGTTGTACGTCATCATCAGGAACGGCAGGCCGGGATCGCTTTCGGACGGGACGAGCGCGCCGACCTCGTCGTTGAGCGACGGGTTGGCCGGCCCCCGCAGCCTGTCGCAGCCGGGAAGCAGATCACGCACCGCCCCTTCGGCCGCAGCGAGGAGGCCCCGGCCCGCCTCGACATCATTCGTGCATTCGAAGAATCCGAAGAATCCTGTCTTCTCGCCGTGGACCCTGTTGTGCGCGTCGTCCACGATGGCGGCAACGCGCCCCACGACCTTTCCTTCGCGGCGCGCCAGAAAAAGCCTCCGATTCGCGTGCTTCCAGAACGGGTTCTTCGCCTCGTCGAGCATCCAGCGGACGTCGCTCCTGAGCGGCGGCGGCCAGTTCGGATCGCCCGCATAGATCCGGTACGCGAGCTCGACGAATTCCCTGAGATCGGACGGCGAGGAGACGGGATCCACGCGCAGCGTTGCCGAGTCGTTCACGTCGTGTCGGGCCTCCGACCCGAACGGTCTCACAGCGGTTCGGAGCGATCAAGGCCGACGCGGGGCGCAACGCAGTTCGAGGGGACCTAGAAGAGGTAGATCCCGTTCAGGAGGATCGTCGCCTGGTTGCCTTTGAACACGCCGCCCTTCTTGCTGAAGACGTCGGCGTCGGACCAGTCGACGCGCAGGTCTCCCCGGAGGATGAGGTGGGACGACACCTTGTACTCGGGGGTGACGGTCACCTCGGTCAGCTTCTGGACGGTGCCCGTCCGGGCGCCGTCCGCGTCGTTGAAATACTCGGCCCTCAGGCAGAAAGCAAAGGCGTCGCTGAGCCCGAGGCGGGCGTAGCCGGCGATTGCCGACCAGGAGGCCGTTTCGCCCGGCGTCACCGCCCCCTTCTCGCTGCCGTAAACGGCGTCGAGGGCGAAGACGGTCGTGTCGGAGAGCTTCCACTGCGCCACGACGTTGAACAGGTTCCGCGGATCGGAGTTGACGTTCGCCCGCTCGGGACCCGTCATGACGTTCCCGTAGACCGTCACGGTTTTCGACGGCGTCCAGGTGAGCTGCAGGCCGAGGCTCTTCGACGTGTTGTTGTCTCGTGCGACGTCCCAGCCGTTGCAGAGCTCGAACATCCCGGCGAGCTGGTCGCTGAACGCGTACGTCGCCTTCAGGCCCGTGTGTGCGTACGGAATCGTGTAGCCGAAGAGAAAAGAACGGGTCGCGTTGTCGTTGGTGCCGTCGTATCCGTCGATCACCTCGTAGCCGAAGTGCGTGATGAATTTCCCCGCGTCGAAACGGAGGCCGCTCCCGACCGGCGCGATCCAGCTCACGAAGGCCTGCTGGAGGTCGACATCCTGCCCCTGGAGGAGACCGAACGAGGACGAGACGCGCGGGATCGACGAGCCCGCGACGAAATCGATGCGGAAACCGGCCTCGCCCGGCTTGCTGACCGCTTTCTGGAGGACGACCTCGGCGACGTCGACCTTGAAGCTGTTGTCGTCGAAGTCGAAGACGCGGAACTGGTTCGTCCCGGAGTCCGGACGGTTGAGATTGTAGGAATAGCTCGCGGAGACGAACGCGTTGACGGCGACTTCCTCGTACCAGGGTTTGGCGGCAGGCGCCGGCGCAGGTGCCGGTGTCGGTGCCGGCGTGGGGGCCGGCTGGCAGAGCGCCGGGCGCGCGGCGCCGAGCGCGGCCGTCACGGCGAGCGCGAGCGCATGGAGGCGGAAACGATGTGGCGGGCGGGCCCTGCGAAATAGGGTCATCGGTGGAGCTCCTTTCACAGGGGGCTTCTCCGGAGGAGGAGCCCGACTGCACGTCTCTGGTCTTTTCGAACGGGTCTTCCGGCTACTTCTTCTGGAGCACGTGGACGGGCGTGACGGCATCCCGGTCGAGCTCGCCCGTCCTGATCCTCACGACCTTCTCGATGGGAAAGACGAAGATCTTTCCGTCGCCGACCTCACCGGTCTTGCCGGCCTTGACGATCGCCTCGATGGTCACGTCGACGAACGGCTCCGAGACGCCGATGTCGAGCCGGACCTTGTCGTGGAACTCGTACACGAGGGGATGCCCCCGGTAGCTCTCGAGGACCGTCTTCTCTCCTCCGTGGCCGGAGACCCGCGTGATCGTGAGTCCCTCGACCTCGGCCGCGAAAAGGGCGGCCTTCACGTCGTCCAGCTTCTCCGGCCGGATGATTGCGGTGATCATTTTCATGGAATCGTCGCTCCTTTCACTTGCCGCCGGCCGGCGAGGGTCGGGTCACGAGCACCGTGGACGTGACCTTCGCGGGAACGCTCGCGAAAACCGGGAAATTTACGGGCGAGCCCTCGCCGGGGTACGCGGGCGCCGAGACTTCGCTGAAGTCCAGGCCCTGCATCTCCTGCTCCGGTTTCACGCGCATCCCGATCGTCAGGTCGATCACCTTGAAAAGCACGAAGCTTGCGCCGCCAACCCAGATCAGGTTCGCCCCGAGGCCGATCAGCTGGGCGACCAGTTGCCCGGCGTCGCCGTAGAAGAGTCCTGTCACGCCAGCCTCGGGCCCCCCGTTCAGACCTCCGCCGTAGGTGCCGTCTGCGAACAAGCCGAGCGCGATCATGCCCCAGACCCCGCAGAAGCCATGGACGGCGATCGCGCCGACCGGGTCGTCGAGCTTCAGGGTGTTCTCGACGAAGAGGGCGGCCCAGACGACGAGGACGCCGGCGACCGCGCCGATCAGCACGGCCACCGGCGCCGTCACGAACGCGCAGGGAGCGGTGATGCCGACGAGGCCGGCGAGGAGGCCGTTGATGCTCATGGAAGGGTCCGGCCTGCCGAACTTCCACCACGTGTAGAAATAGGAGAGGCACGCGCCGGCCCCCGAGGCGAGCATCGTGTTGACGGCGACGACCGAGATCCTGAGGTCCGTCCCGGAGAGCGTCGAGCCGGAGTTGAATCCGAACCAGCCGAATGCGAGGATGAAGCATCCGAGGAAGGCCATCGGAAGATTGTGCCCGGGGATGGCCTGAGCAACCCCTTTGACGTATTTTCCGATCCGGGGCCCAAGGACCATCAAGCCCG
>JAMQPJ010000231.1 GCA_023717585.1 Thermoanaerobaculia bacterium | reverse complement strand
GCTCGAGGGCGCGGGCGACCCGCCCGTGCGCGCCCGCGCCCGGCCGCTCCTGCCGGAGGAGCCGGCTGCAGAGCATCGGCGTGAGGGTCAGGGACACGAAGCCCGAGACGAGGATCGCGGCGCTGATCGTGACCGCGAACTCCTGGAAGAGCCGGCCGAGGAGTCCGCCCATGAAGAGGACCGGGATGAAGACGGCCACGAGCGAGATCGTCATGGAGAGGATCGTGAAGCCGATCTCCCGTGAGCCGCGAACGGACGCCACCGCGGCGCTCTCGCCCTTCTCCATCCGCCGGACGATGTTCTCGAGCTGGACGATCGCGTCGTCGACGACGAAGCCCACCGAAAGCGTGAGCCCCATGAGGGAGAGGTTGTCGAGGCTGAACCCGAGAACCGCCATCACGGCGAATGTCCCGAAAAGCGACGTCGGGAGGGCGATGGACGGGATGAAGGTGGAGCGCAGGTTCCGGAGGAACAGGAAGATGACGAAAACGACGAGGACCACCGTGAGGGCGAGCGTGAGCTGGACGTCGCGCACGCTCTCGCGGATGCCCTGCGAGCGGTCGAACATGATGTCCATCCGCATCGCGGCCGGGATCTGCATCCGGAAGGCCGGGAGGAGCGCCCTGACGGCGTCGACGACCTGGATCGTGTTCGAGTCCGGCTGCCGCTGGATCGCGAGGACGATGCTCCGGTTGCCCTGGAACCACGCGGCCTGGCGTTCGTTCTCGACGCTGTCGAGGACGTTCGCGATCTCGCCGAGCCGGACGGGAGCGCCGTTCCGCCACGCGACGACGAGGGGCCGGTAGGCCGCCGCGTTCAGGAGACGGCCGTTCGTCTGGACCGAGAGCGCCTTCTCGGGCCCGTAGACGATCCCGACCGGCTGGTTCGAGTTGCCGGAGGCGATCGCGGCGGCGACCTCGTCGATCCCGATCTTCCGGCTCGCGAGGGCTCCGGGGTCGACCTGGACGCGCACGGCGTACTTCTTCGCGCCGTAGACGTTCACCTGCGCCACGCCGCTCACGGTCGAGATGCGCTGGGCGAGGACGGTTTCGGCCCACTCGTCGACCTCGGACATGGGGAGCGTCGGCGAGGACAGGACGATGAAGAGGACCGGCTGCATCGAGGGATTGACCTTGCGCAGGCTCGGAGGCGTCGGCATGGACGGCGGAAGCTGCGCGAGCGTCGCCGCGATCGCGGTCTGGACGTCCTGCGCGGCCGCGTCGATGTCGCGGTCGAGGGAGAACTGCAGCGTGATGTTCGTCGAGCCCTGGCTGCTCGTCGAGTTGATCGAGTCGATCCCCGCGATCCCCGAGAACTGCCGCTCGAGCGGCGTCGCGACGGCGGCCGCCATCGTCTCGGGGCTCGCTCCCGGGAGGCTCGCTCCCACGTTGATCGTCGGGAAGTCCACCTTCGGCAGGTCCGCGACCGGGAGTGAGACGTAGCCGATCGCGCCGAAGAGGAAGAGGCCCGCCATGACGAGGGTCGTCATGACGGGACGCCGGATGAAGAGCCCGGAAATGTCCGCCGAGACCGGCTTGAGGCCGCCGCCCGCGCTCACGAGGCGGCCTCCGGAACGGCGTCCTCCGGGAGATCGGGAAGGGGCGCGGGCGTGAGCTTCGCCTGGAGCGCGTCGAACGCGATGTAGACGACGGGCGTGAGGTAGAGCGTGAGAACCTGCGAGACGAGGAGGCCGCCGACGACCGCGAGACCGAGAGGCTGGCGCGACTCGGCGCCTGCGCCGATTCCGAGCGCGATCGGCAGCGTCCCCATGAGCGCCGCCATCGTCGTCATCATGATCGGGCGGAACCGCACGACCGCCGCGCGGTGGATCGCCTCGGCCGGGCCCTTCCCTTCCGCGCGGGCGGACTCGATCGCGAAGTCGATCATCATGATCGCGTTCTTCTCGACGATGCCGACGAGCATGATGAGGCCCACGAAGCCGTAGACGTTGAGGTCCTTGCCGAAGAGGAGGAGCGTCACGAGGGCGCCGAGGCCCGCCGACGGGAGGCCCGACAGGATCGTGAGCGGGTGGATGAAGCTCTCGTACAGGATCCCGAGGACGAGATAGATCACGAGGATCGCGATCACGAGGAGGAACGCGAGGCCGCCGACGGACGACTGGAAGACCTGCGCCGTGCCCTGGAAGGTCGCCGGAATCGTGATCGGGAGGATCTCGTCCGCGGCTTTCCGGACACGCGCGGTCGCGTCGCCCAGCGCGACGCCCCGCCGCACGTTGAAGGAGATCGTCGCGGACGGGACCTGCCCGAGGTGGTTCACGACGAGGGGGCCGGCGTTCTCGTCGAACCGCGCGACGGACGAGAGCGGGACGAGGGTGCCCGCGGAATTGCGGACGTAGAGGAGCGAGAGCGCCGCGGGGCTCGTCTGGTACTCCGGGAGGAGCTCGAGGATCACCTGGTATTCGTTCGTGGACGTGTAGATCGTCGAGACCTGCCGCGTGCCGTACGCGTTGTTGAGCGCGTCCTCGACCTGCGAAGCCGTGAGGCCGAGCGCGGACGCCCTGTCCCGGTCGATCGTGACGGCGAGCTGCGGATTCCTGTTCTGGAGGTCCGACGTGACGTCCACGAGGCCCGGGAGCGTCCTGACCTTCGCCTCGAGAACCTCCGTGAACCGGGCCAGCTCGGCGCGGTCGGAGCCCTGGAGCGTGAGCTGGTAGGGGCTGCGCGTCACCTGGCCGCCGATCGAGACGGACGGCGGATTCTGGAGGAAGACGCGGATGCCGGAGACGGCCGCGAGCTTCGGGCGCAGCTCCTCGACGATCGCGTCGACGTCCTGCTCGCGCTCCCCGCGCGGCTTGAGGAGGACGAGAAGGTTCCCCGAGTTACCGGCCGGGCTCGCGTCGCTCGCCCCGGCCGTCGAGGAGACCGCCCGGACGGCGGGATGCCGGCGGATCGCGTCCGTGACCTCTTTCTGGAGGCGCGCCATCTCCGCGAACGAGACGCCCGGCATCCCCTCGGTGTAGCCGATGAACTGCCCCGTGTCGTCGCTCGTGAGGAAGCCCTTCGGGATCACGGCGAAGAGGACGGCCGTGACGAGGAAGAGCACCCCCGAGACGATGAGCGTCTCCTTCTGCCGCGCGAGCACCCAGCCGAGCGTGCGCTCGTAGAGGTCGAGCCAGACCTTGAACACCCGCTCCGTCGCCCGGAAGAAGCGCCCCTCGTTCGAGACGTTCGAGGCCTTCAGGAAGCGGCTGCAGAGCATCGGCGTGAGGGTCAGGGACACGAAGCCCGAGACGAGGATCGCGACGCTGATCGTCACCGCGAACTCCTTGAAGAGCCGCCCGAGGAGCCCGCCCATGAAGAGGACGGGGATGAAGACCGCGACGAGCGAGATCGTCATCGAGAGGATCGTGAAGCCGATCTCCCTGCCGCCTTTGAGCGCGGCCGTGAGGGCGTCTTCTCCGCCTTCCATGCGCCGGACGATGTTCTCGAGCATGACGATCGCGTCGTCGACGACGAAGCCGACCGAGAGCGTGAGCGCCATGAGCGAGAGGTTGTCGAGCGAGAAGTTCAGGAGCGACATCGCCGCGAACGTTCCGACGATCGAGGCCGGGACCGCCAGGCTCGGAATGAGCGTCGCCCGCACGTTGCGGAGGAACAGGAAGATCACGAGGACGACGAGGGCGATCGTGAGAACGAGCGTGAACTCGACGTCGCGGACGGACTCGCGGATCGGGACGGAGCGGTCGAAGAGGACGTCGAGCCTGAGGGCGCCCGGGAGCTGCGCCCTGAGCGCCGGGAGCTTCGCCTTGACGGCGTCCACGACGGCGATCGTGTTCGAGCCGGGCTGGCGCTGGATCGCGAGCGTGACGACCTGCCTGTCGTCGTACCAGTTCCCGATCCGTTCGTTCTCGACGCCGTCCACGACCTTCCCGAGGTCGCCGAGCGTCACGGGCGAGCCGTTGCGGTAGGTGACGATCATCGTCCGATACGCGGCCGCATCGAAGAGCTGGCCGTTCGCCTGAACCGTCAGGGACTGGTGGACCCCGTAGAGCGTCCCGACGGGAAGGTTCGAGTTCTGGCGCTGGATCGCGGTCGCGACCTCGTCGATCCCGATCCCGCGCGCGGCCAGAGCGCTCGGATCGAGCTTCGCCCGCACCGCGAATTTCTGCGCGCCCGTGACCTGAACCTGCGCGACGCCCGAGATCGTCGAGAGGCGCTGCGCGATGAGCGTCTCCGCGACCTCGTCGACTGCCGTGAGCGGCATCGTGGGCGAGGAGAGGACGAGGTAGAGGACCGGCTGGTCGGCCGGGTTCAGCTTCTTGAGCGTCGGCGGGGACGGCATCCCGGGTGGGAGCTGCCGCGCCGCGGCCGCGATCGCCGTCTGGACGTCCTGCGAGGCCGCGTCGATGTTCCGGTCGAGAGCGAACTGGAGCGTGACCTGCGTCGTCCCCTGCGAGCTCGTCGAATTGATCGAGTCGAGGCCCGCGATCGCCGAGAACTGCCGCTCGAGCGGCGTCGCGACGGAGGCCGCCATCGTCTCGGGGCTCGCGCCCGGAAGGCTCGCCGTGACCTGAATCGTCGGGAAGTCCACGTTCGGGAGGTCGCTCACGGGGAGCGAGCGGAAGCCGATGGCGCCGAACAGGAGGATTCCGGCCATGACGAGCGTCGTCATGACGGGCCGCCGGATGAAGGGCTCGGTGATGCTCATCCCTAGGTCTTGGGCTCGGTTTTGATCTCGGCCTTGAGTTCCACTCTCGCGCCCGGGGAGAGGCGCAGCTGGCCGTCCGTCACGACGCGCTCGCCGGCCGAGAGTCCCTTCGTGATGACGACGACGCCCTCGACTCCGGGCCCGGGCTTCACCGGCCGCGGCTCGACGGTGAGGTCGTCCTTCACGACATAGACGTACGGGCCGTCCTGACCCGTCTGGACGGCCTGCGACGGGACGACGAGGGCGTTCGCCTCGACGCCCGTCGTGAGCGTCACCTTCACGAACTGCCCCGGCCACAGGCGCCGCTCCGGGTTTTCGAACGTCGCCTTGAGGCGGATCGTCCCCGTCGTCATGTCGACGGCGTTGTCCACGAACGTGAGGATGCCCGCGAGCGGGTGGGCCTCGTCGGCCGGGAAGGCGGCCTCGACTCGCACGGCTCCGGAGGCGCGCGCGCGGTTGACCTTCGCGAGCTCGCCCTCGGGCACTGCGAACGTGACGTAGATCGGTGTCGCCTGCGTGATCGTGACGAGCGGCGTCGTGTCGTTCGCCTTCACGAGGTTCCCCTCGTACACGAGGAGGTTCCCGGTCATCCCGTTGATCGGCGAGCGGATCGTGGCGTACGAGAGCTGGACCTTCGCGTTCTCGGTGGCGGCCTCGTCTGCCGCGACGAGCCCGGCCTGCGTGTCGGCGCTCGTGCGGTACTGGTCGTAGTCCTCCTTCGAGGCGATGCCTTCCTCGAAGAGC
>JAMQPJ010000154.1 GCA_023717585.1 Thermoanaerobaculia bacterium | reverse complement strand
AGATCTTCGACGAGCAGGCGCGCGCCGTCCGGAGCGACCCGCGGCTGGACGCTCTCTACGAGAAGGCGCGGTACCCGCTCGTCGTCCTCGCGGACGAGATCCTCCTCCACTCCGGCTGGGACCACAGCGCCGAGTGGGAGCAGCGTATCTTCGAGGAGAAGTACTTCAAGACGAACATCGGCGGCGACCAGTTCTTCTCGATCGCCAAGGAACTCCGCCCCGACGACGTGGAGCTCGCGTCGATCGTCTTCACCGGGCTGGCGCTCGGTTTCCGCGGCAAGTACCGCGAGCGTCCCGAGAAAGCCGTCGAGATCAAGAACCGCGTCTACCGCCTCCTCGCGGAATACCTCGCGGACGTGGGCGAGAAGATCACGCCCGAGGCGTATCACGTCACGGCCGCGCCGGCCCGCAAGCTCTCTCCCGCGATCACCCTCGCGCGCGTGGCGATCGTCGGCGTGGGCATCCTCTTTCTTTACTACGCGATCACGTGGCTCATGTGGGCCCGCTCGGTCGACGACCTCCGGAGCGTGGTGCAGGCGATGGGGCTCCCGGCGATGGGGCTGATGTAGGCGCCATGCAGGAGTTCCTCTCGCTGCTCTACGGGCTTCCAAAGCCGCTCAAGTACCTCGGCTTCGCCTTAGTCTTCATTCCCCTCGGCTACTTCCTCATCAACCTTCTCGGGCTCCAGAAATACTGGTGGCTCTTCCTCCTCGGACTGCTCCTCATCGTGGTGGCCGTCGTCATCTTCGAGCAGGTGCGCAAGGGCCGCGAGAAGAAGAAGGGCCAGGCGTTCGAGGGCGAGCTTCGGAAGGACTCGCAGTCCGCCGGCGCGTCGAAAGAGGAGGTTCGCGAAGCGCTGAAGGACCTCTCCGTCAAGTGGCTGGAGGCGGTGCAGAACCTGAAAGGGGCCGGGCTCGACATCTACTCGCTGCCCTGGTACCTCCTCATCGGGGAGCCGCAGTCGGGAAAGAGCACGACCCTCAAGAACTCGGGGCTCGAGTTCCCGGTGGGAGGCGACGCGCTCTCGGGCGCCGGCGGGACGCGCAACTGCGACTGGTGGTTCGCGAACGAGGCCGTCATCCTCGACACGGCCGGGCGCTTCACGTTCCAGGAGGATGCGGCTCCCGACGCGTCGGAGTGGTCGAGCTTCCTCAAGCTCCTGAGGAAGCACCGGAGCTACTGCCCCATCAACGGCGTCCTCGTGGTCATCCCCGCGACGTCGCTCCTCGAGGACACCCCGGAAGAGCAGGACAAGAAGGCGCAGAACATCCGGGCGAAGCTGATCCACATCCAGCGCCTCCTCGACATCCGGTTCCCGATCTTCTTCCTGATCACCAAGGCCGACCGCGCGCTCGGCTTCTCGGAGTTCTTCACGAAGCTCGACCCGGTCGAGCAGCGACAGCTTTTCGGCTGGTCGAATCCCGCCGGCCCCGAGAAGCCGTACGACCCGAACGTCGTGGATGCGGCCTGGGACAACATCGTCACGCGCGTCCACAAGCTCCGGCTGAAGTTCCTCTCGAACGAGGAGAACGTCGCGAACGCCGACCGGTTCATCGTCTTCCCCGAGGAGCTGCGCGCCCTGAAGGATCCGGTCCGGCGCTATCTCGACGGCGTCCTGACGCAGAGCCGTTACGACGAGCCGTTCGTCTTCCGCGGGTTCTACATCTCGAGC
>JAMQPJ010000151.1 GCA_023717585.1 Thermoanaerobaculia bacterium | reverse complement strand
GACCGCGGCATCCTGCAGGAGGGCGTCGATTTCGGCGTCCCATTCGCGGAACCGGAGCGAAGCCCTCTGGACGATCGCTTCCTGAAAGTGGACGGCGAGACCCCCTCCCCCGTCTCCCGTGAAGGCCTTGAGCGGCCCCGTCAGATTCGTGGTGCCGTCCGGGAAAGCCTCGACGACCACGCGTGGCGAAACGACGCGGAGCTTCGGAAGGTCGATGCGGCTCCTGGTGACCGTCGGCAGGCCGCGCACCTCGATCTCGGAAGCCGAAAACATGGCGCCCGCGAGGCCGCGGGGATCGTTCGCCACCGAGACGTCGCGGACGAGGACGGAGAACGGGACCAGAACGAGGTCGAAGCCGCCGAGCCTGACGGTCCTCCCGATCTTCGCGGTCAGCAGTTTTTCCGTTCTCTTGCGCAGGAGCTCCTGGAAGCGCGTCGAACGGAAGACGCCGTAGAGGACGAGGAGAGAGAAGACGAGAAGAAGCGTGAAGAGGCGGAAGAGGCGGACCTGAGTGAGGGAGAGCTGCGGAAGGCGGTGCATCTCTCCGTTACCGCGCCGCGCTCTCCCGCTCGCCGCCGAACGAGAGCTTTCCGGCGAGAACCTCGAAGAACGAGGCCTCCGAGGCCCGCACCAGGGAGACGGTCTCGGAGGAGCGCGCAATCGAGATGCGGGTCGTGGAGCTCACGGGGAACCCTTCCTGTCCGTCGAGGGTCAGGAACACGTCCGTGGGGTCGTTTTCCACCGAAAGATCGAGCCGGACCGAATCGGGGAGCACGAGGGGTCGAAGCGTCAAGGTGTGCGGGCAGACCGGCGTCAAGACGAGCGCCCGCAGCGTGGGTTCGAGGATGGGGCCGCCCGCCGAGAGGTTGTAAGCGGTTGAACCCGTCGGCGTGGACACGATGAGCCCGTCTCCGCGGTACCGCGACACCAGGCGGCCGTCCACGTCGACGCGAATCGTGGCGATGCGGGCGAGCGCCGACTTCGCGAGGACGGCGTCGTTGACGACGCGATAGCGGCGCGGGGCGCGCACGCCGTCCGTCACCCGGACCGACAGCAAGCGCCGCCTCTCGACGTGCGCCGTCCCCGCCAGCGCCGCCTCGAGCACCGGGCCCGCCTCGCTCGGCCGGCAGGCCGTGAGAAACCCCAACGTACCGATGTCGATTCCGAGCACGGAGACGCCGGGGGCCGGATGGCGGGCCACCGAGAGGAGCGTTCCGTCGCCTCCGAGCGTCACGACGAGATCGACGAGGCGCGCGATCTGGGCGCGCGGGATCCCGCCGGAAACGCCGCGGGCGCGCGACGACTCGAGGTCGTGGACGACCGTAATTCCCCGCCGCACGAGCTGGCGCTCGAGCTTGCGCGCGAGGGCGATCGCGGCCGCGCTGCGGTGGCGGGTCACAAAACCCACGCGCCTGACACGGCGGCCTCTGTGCTCCGCGGGTTTCACCCCTGAAGTGTAACGGGATTCCGGCGGAAGGCCGCGAGGAGCTCCACGTTGCCCTGCGCTCCCGTGATCGGCGACGGAATCACGCCGCGGCTCGCGAGGCCGAGCGAGGCGGCGGCCGCCGTCACGCGAGCCACGGCCCTCGCGCGCACCCCCTCGTCGCGCACGATTCCGCCCCGGCCGACCGCTCCGCGCTCCGCCTCGAACTGGGGCTTCACGAGGACGAGGGCGTCGGCTCCGTCCGCCAGGAGCGGCACGGCCGCAGGCAGGACGAGGGTGAGGGAAATGAACGACAGGTCGGCGACGAGGAGAGACGGCGGCTCGGGGACTTCGGCTCGCGAGAGGAACCTCGCATTCACCTTCTCGCGGACGACGACACGCGGATCGTTCCTGAGGCGGGCGTGGAGCTGGCCGTAGCCGACGTCGACGGCGTAAACCCGCGACGCGCCCCGCGCGAGAAGCACGTCCGTGAATCCGCCCGTCGAAGCGCCGACGTCGAGGCAGACCCGCCCCCTCGCGTCGATCCCGAAATGCGTCAGTCCGAAGTCCAGCTTCACGCCCCCGCGCGAGACCCAGGGATGCTCGGGCTCCCCGACCTCGATCGCGTCGCCCTCCGCGACAGGCGTTCCCGGTTTGACCCGCCCGCGCCCCGCGACGGACACGCGGCCCGCGAGGATGAGCGCCTCGGCCCGCATGCGCGATTCGGCGAGCCCGCGCTCCACGAGGACGACATCCAGGCGTTTCTTCAGATGGTCACGACGACCTTCAGGACGTCGCCCCCCCGGCGCGCGAGCGCGAAAGCCTCGGCGGCCTGCTCGAGCGGCACGCGGTGCGTCACGAGGTCGGCGGAGCGGACCGCGCCGCGCGCCAGAAGCGAAAGCGCCTCGCGCATGTCACGGGCGCCGGAAGAATAAGAGAAGAGCATTGAAAGGTCGCGCAGGTAGGGCAGATGCGGCTCGATCGTCCATTTCTTGCCGGGCGGGATGGGTGAGTAGAAGACGACGCGGCCGGCGGGGCCGGCCGCAGAGAGAGCAGAGAGAACGGCCTCCTCTGCGGTCGGCAACACGAAGACGACGTCGGTGCCCGAGCGGCCTCCCCTTTTCACCTTCTCAGCAAGGTCCTCTTCGGGCGCCAGCACCTGATCGAACCCCAGTCGAACGGCGTGCGCTCTCCGCGCGGGATCGGGATCGCAGCCGACGAGCGTCGCTGCGCCCGCCGACCTCGCGACGAGACCGAGCAGGATGCCGTTCGACCCGAGCCCGATCACCGCGACGGAGTCCCCCGAGGCCACGCGCGCGCGGCGCACCGCCTTCACGGCGCATGCGACCGGCTCGACGAGAGCGCCGTCCTCGAAGGAGAGACTGTCCTGGAAACGCAGCGTGTCCGTGGCGACCGCAGCCGCCTCGACACGCACGCGCTCGGCGAGGCCGCCTGGGTGAAGCCGCGTCCTTTTCCACTCCGCGCACATCACGTCCTCGCCCGCCTGGCAAAAGCGGCAGACGCCGCACGCGGCGTGATGGTGGACGACGACGCGGTCGCCCGCGTGAAACGACGTGACGCCCGCCCCCGTCTCCACGACGATGCCCGCCGGTTCGTGTCCGAGGACGACCGGGGCCTTCGTCGCGACGTACCAGGGCGTCGTATCGCTGCCGCAGATGCCGACCACCTTCATCGCGACGACGATCTCTCCGGGGCCCGGCCGGGGCGCCTCCATCTCCACGATGGAGATGTCGTCGAGGGAGCGAACGAGGACCGCCTTCATGGGACGAGCCCAACCTTCATCGCCGTGCCGCTCCGGGCGAGATCGAACGCGGCCCGCCAGTCGGCGAGGGGGCGATGCGCGGAGACCATCTCCGCGGCCGGGACCGCGCCGCGCGAGAGGAGCGCGAGGGCCTCGTCCGCTTCCCGGGGCGTGTAGTGGAACGAGCCCACGATCGAGACCTCGCGGTAGTGGACCGCGTGCGCGTCGAGGGAGACGCCGGCCCCGGAGGGCAGCCCAGCGAAGAGGAGCACCGTCCCCCCGTCCGCGGCGAGCGCCGGCAGCGCGGAGATCACGCCGGGATCGCCGGTCGTGTCGATGACGAGAGGAAAAGACCGGGACCGGGGATTTCTTGCTCCCTCTCCGCGCCTGTCATCGGCGCGTTCTGGTAACGGTGGGTTTTCTTTGAAGGTGAAGAGGGGAAGAGCCGCCGCGCCGGCTTCCGTTTCGCGCGACGACGGTGCGATGCACGCGACGCTCGCACCCCTTTCTAAGAAGAATCCGAATCTCGTTTCCCGCCTTCCAGCCACGACGACCCGGCGTACGCCGCCGATCTTGTCCCTTTCTCTTTCTTCTTCTTTCCCCCTCAAAAGAAAAAACAGCATCGCCGCTATCGGGCCGGTGCCCACGATCAGAACGCCGCCGTCAACCGCCGTCTTAACTCTGCCAAGCCCGTGGACGACGCTCGCCAGCGGATCCAGCAGCGCTGCCGCCTCGTCTGCCAGCCCTTGCGGAATCCTCCGGAGTCCGTTTTTCACGATGCGCCTCGGCACGAGGAGAAAGTCGGCGAACGCGCCGAAGAGCGGCCTCTCGAACGCCGTGTCGCAGAGGTTCTCGCGGCCCGCCCGGCACTCCGTGCACACGCCGCATGGGCCCGAGACAGAGGACGTGACGCGGTCTCCGGCCTGGAATCCGGCGCCCTCTCCCGCGCTCTCGACGGCGCCCGCGAACTCGTGGCCGAGCGTCAGAGGGAACGGGAACTTCGGATGGCCCCGCCTCAGGAGCTTGAAATCTGTCGCACACGTGAGCGCGACGGTCACGCGGACGAGGACCTCGCCCGGCCCCGGTTCCGGGGTCGCGACCTCCCGGAGCGCGACCCGCTCCGGCCCGTCGCACACGAGCGCACGCACCCCCCGAGCCTAGCAGGACGCTGATGCATCCTCCCGCTTGACGAGGGGATGTACCGCCTCTCAACCTCGGGGGCGATGGCGGATCGTGCCGCGACGTTCTACGCAGGAATCTCGATCGCGGCCGCGGTCGCCACGATCGGCCTGAAGGTCTACGCGTGGAGACTCACCGGTTCGGTCGGGCTCCTGTCCGACGCGGCCGAGTCCGGCGTGAATCTCCTCGCGGCGCTCGTCGCGCTCTGGGCCCTTTGGCGCGCGAGCAAGCCCGCCGACGCCACTTATTCTTTCGGCCAGACGAAGGCCGAATACCTTTCGAGCGGCTTCGAAGGAATGATGATCCTCGGGGCGGCAGCTGCGATCGCGGTCGCGGGCGTCGAGCGCCTCAGGAACCTCCAGCCGATCGAAAACGTGGGGCTCGGCCTCGGGATCTCGGTGCTCGCGTCCACGATCAACGGCGGCGTGGCCGTCGTCCTTCTCCGCGCCGGGAAGCGCCTGCGCTCCATCACGCTCAAAGCGGACGCCCAGCACCTCTTCACGGACGTCTGGACGTCCGCTGGCGTCCTCGTGGGCGTCCTTCTCGTGAAGGCGACGGGCTGGCTCGTCCTCGACCCCGTCGTCGCCCTCCTCGTCGCCGCGAACATCGTCTGGACAGGCGTTCGTCTCCTGCAGGAGACCAGCCACGGCCTTCTCGACAAGGCGATCGCGGACACCGACCAGGCCGCCCTCGCGGGCCTCCTCGAGCGTTTTCACGCCCGCGGCGTCGTCATCCACGGCATCCGCACGCGCGCGGCCGGCCCGCGCCGTTTCATCCAGATGCACGTCCTCGTGCCGGGCGCCTGGCCCGTCAAACGCGGGCACGATGTCTGTGAAGAGATCGAGCGCGGCGTGGCCGAAGCCCTGCCCGGCAGCAGCGTCCTGACCCACCTCGAACCTCTCGAGGACCCGGCTTCGTGGGACGACCGGGGACTCGACAGGCGTGGCGGCCAGCGCCCTTAGGCCGACCGCGTCGCGAGGGAGACGAGGGCGCCCTTCGGAGCGAGGTGGTCCCGGAAGGACGACACGAGGCCGTCCTCGTCGAGGCCGAGCGCGCGGCGCTGCTCGGCCTGCGTCGCGTGCGGGACGAATCGGTCGGGGATGCCGAGGCGGCGCACGTCCGCGCCGACTCCGATCTCCTCGAGCGCCTCGACGACCGCCGAGCCGAAGCCGCCGGCGAGCTGGTTCTCCTCGGCCGTCAGGACCTTCGTCCCCGGCTTCACGAACTGCGCGAGCAGCTCCTTGTCGAAGGGCTTCACCCACCGCGCGTTCACGACGGTGAGCGACGGACCGCCTTCCTTCGCGAGCCGTTCGGCCGCCTTCAGCGCGGGCATTACGGGATCGCCGATCGCGAATACGACGCCGTCCTTGCCGACGCGCAGCACTTCGCCCTTTCCCACCGGCAGCGGTTTGAGCTCGGGGTCCATCGCCACGCCGTAACCCGCGCCGCGCGGGTAGCGGATGGCCGTCGGATGGTCGGAGGCCAGCGCCGTCGCGACGAGGCGCCGGAGCTCGTTCTCGTCCTTCGGCGCACAGACCTGCATGTTCGGAAAGACCCGGAGATACGTCAGGTCGAAGACGCCATGGTGGGTCGGCCCATCCGCGCCCACGACTCCCGCGCGGTCCAGCGCGAAGACAACCGGCAGGTCCATGAGGCAGACGTCGTGCATGATCTGGTCGTACGCCCGCTGGAGGAACGTCGAGTAGATCGCGCACACGGGGCGGAAGCCCTGCGTCGCGAGACCGGCGGCGAAGAGCACCGCGTGCTGCTCGCAGATCCCCACGTCGAATGCGCGTTCCGGGAATCTCTTCGCGAAACGGTCGACCCCCGTCCCCTCCGACATCGCGGCCGTGACGCCGACGACGCGCGGGTTTTTCGCGGCGACCTCCGAGAGCGCGTCCGCGAAGACGGCCGTGTAACTCGGGGGCGCCGACTTCTTCGCGATCTCGCCCGTCTCCACCTGGAACGGCGCCGGACCATGCCAGTAGACGGGATCGTCCTCGGCCAGCTGGTAACCCTTCCCCTTCGTCGTGCGGACGTGCAGGAGCACCGGCCCCTCCATCTGCCTGGTCTCCCGGAGCGTCCGGAGCAGAACCGGCAGGTTGTGTCCGTCGATCGGGCCGATGTACCGGAAGCCCAGCTCCTCGAAGAGCGTGCCGGGAACGAGCACCTTCTTCACGCCGTCTTCCAGCGACTCGGCCAGGCCCGCGAGCTTCTGTCCCGCCGGGAGCTTCCTCAAGATGTGCGCGACGTCCTCGCGCACGCGCTGGTAGATCTGCCCGCGCGCGATACGGAGGAGGTAGCCCGACATGGCGCCGACGTTCGGCGAGATCGACATGTCGTTGTCGTTCAGGATCACGAGGAGCTTGCTCTTGAGGTAGCCGGCCTGGTTCAGGCCCTCCATCGCCACGCCGCCCGTGAGGCCGCCGTCGCCCACGATCGCGACGATTTCGTTCTTCTCTCCCCGAAGGTCCCGGGCAATCGCCATTCCGAGGGCCGCGGAGATCGCTGTCGACGCGTGCGCGGCTCCGAACACGTCGTATTCCGACTCCGCGCGGTTCGTGAAGCCCGAGAGCCCGCCCGCCTGCCGGATCGTCTTGAGCCGGTCGCGGCGGCCGGTGAGGACCTTGTGCGGATAGGTCTGGTGGCCCACGTCCCAGACGAGGAGGTCCTTCGGCGTGTCGAACACGTAGTGGAGCGCGATGGTCAGCTCCACCGCGCCGAGGCCGGACGCGAAGTGCCCTCCCGTTTTGGCCACTGTGTCGATGACGAACGTGCGGAGCTCGGTCGCCAGGAGCGGCAGCTGCTCCGGGGTCAGCGTCCGCAGGTCGCGCGGCCAGTTCACCTTGTCGAGGAGGGGCGTGGGACGGGGCGAGGGGCTCATGTGCGGGTTCTCCCGGTGCCGATTCTACCGGGGCGTCGAGTCGCGCTCAGCGCGATCCGCGCGGGCCGCCGGGCGCGTCCACCCAGGCAGCCAGGGTCTTCGCGAAGAGCGTCGAGCCCGCGGCCGAGAAATGAACCGGATCCTGGAAGTGCGCATCCCCGAACGCCTCGCCTGTGAACGGATCGAAGAAGAGAGCGATTCCTTCGTCACCGAGCTTTCTCGCGACCGCGTTGTAGCGCGCGAGGCCCGCGAGATAGCCCGCCGGCGTGAGGCCGGGCGTCCACCCTTCGAGCCACGCGCGATCCGTGGCCTCCTGCCCCGCGCGGAGGCGGGCCGTCTGGGCCACGAGCAAGGTCCGGGCGCCGCGTGAGGCCGCGATGGCGATCGTGGAACGCAGGTTGCGCTCGTAGACGGCCACGGCTTCCGCCGGGATGTCGTCGCGCTTCGGCCCGCCCTTCCATTCGTACGAGGGCGCGTACCCCTCGGCCGTCGCCGGCTCCGGGCGCGGCTTCAGGCGGCCCCGCAGCCATTCCACGAACACGAGGCGGGACACGAAACGCACCGGCACGGGGGCGACGCCCGTGACTCTCGGAAGAATCTCCGCGTGCCCCGCGCTGTAGTCGGACGCGAACGGAACGTGCCCGGCGGGCTGCAGGTCGTTCACGCCCGAGAACACGACGACGAGGTCGGGCTCGAGATCGAGATCCCGCGTCGCGAGAGACACCAGGCTCTCGAGGCTCGTCCAGCCGGGAAAACCTCCGTTCACGACGTCCGCGGCCGGGCGCAGCAGCGTCCCCAGCCGCGCGGGCCAGGTGCCCGCGTCGTCCGCGGCAAGGAGGTCGAACGTCGTCGACCCGCCCTCGCAG
>JAMQPJ010000117.1 GCA_023717585.1 Thermoanaerobaculia bacterium | reverse complement strand
GGCGGCGCGGTTTTTTCCATTCGTCGCAAGGACGAGGCGGACGGCCTTCGCCGGAGTCTCCGTCACGTTGCGGAAAACGTGTGCCGGGCCGCCGTTCTCGGTCGTGACGAGATCGGGCCGGCCGTCGCCGTCCAGATCGGCCACGGCCAGCCCGCGTCCGACGATCGGTGAGAGGAAGGCCGCGCCCGCCTGGGACGATACATCGGCGAACTTGCCGGCGCCGAGGCCGCGGTAGAGGAGCGGCGCCTGGCGATACGTGACCGTCGGCTGGACGTCCTGTACCGACGTTTCGACGTGTCCGTTGACGCCCACGAGGTCCAGCGCGCCGTCGAGGTCGAAGTCGGCGAACGCGACGCCGAACGTGAGCGGAAGAAGCGACGTCCGCCCGATGCCGCTCTGGACGGATTCGTCCACGAAGAAGTCGCCTTTGGGCCCGGCCGCGAAGACGGACCACATTTCGTTCGAGAAGTTGCCGATGACGAGCGACGTGCCGCCGTCGTTCTTCGTGTCCCCGAAAGCGACGCCCATCGCCCCGCGCGCCCGGCCGTCTTCTCCAACGGCGACGCCGGCCTCGATGGCCGCGTCCCGGAAGACGGGGACGCCGTTCACGGTCTTCTCGTTCCGGTACAGGTTGTTCGGCGACGTGTCGTTCGCGACGACGAGGTCGATCCGGCCGTCGCCGTCGACGTCGCGAACGGCCACGCCGAGGGCCTTTCCGAGCGGATTCACGAGACCGGCGTCCACGGTGACGTCCTTGAACTTCCCGCCGGCGAGGCCCTTGTAGAGGCGGGACGGGACGCCGTTGTAGCGCTCGGGCGTGCAATACGACTTGGTCTTCCCGTCCAGCGAGCAGTACATGTCCGTCTTTGGCGTCCAGTTCACGTACTGGCCGACGAAGAGATCGAGGACGCCGTCTCCGTCGAAGTCCGCGAAGGCAGCGGACGTGCCCCAGCCGGCTCCCACGAGACCCGAGCCCCTGGTCGCGTCGCGAAAACGGCCCTTTCCGTCGTTCAGGAAGAGGCGGATGTCGTCGAGGCCCGTGACGGCCACGTCGGGAAACCCGTCGTCGTTGACGTCGCCGACCGCAGCGCCCATGCCGAAGAGAGAGACCGCGAATCCGCTCTCCTTCGTGCGATTCTCGAAGCGGATCGGACCGCCGGGCTCCGTCGTGTTGCGGTAGTAGGCAAGAGTGGGCTGTCCCGACGAGCCGCGGGGGTCGCCGGGCCAGAAGCGGCCGTTCACGAAAAGAAGGTCGATGCGGCCGTCGCCGTCGGCGTCGAACGCGCCGACGCCGGAACCCATGGTCTCGGGCATCCATTTCTTCCCGGCGGCGCCGTTCACGTGGACGAACGACACGCCCGAGGCCTTCGTCACGTCCTCGAATCGGATCGACGAGGCGACTTTCGTGGGCTCCGGGGCGGGCGTCGGCGAGAGGGGCTTCGTCTCGGGCTTCTTGCACGCGGTTGCGGCAAGGGCCAGGAGCACCAGGAGGTTTCTTCGAATGGTCATCAAAACGAAATGGTACTCCAGCCGGCAGAGTCCGTTTCCATCGTAAAGTAGGCGTCATGAAGCGAATCGTCGGCGCTCTTCTTTTCGAGGCAATCCTCCTCTCCTCCCTGCCATTTGCCGCCGCGGTCGGCGCGGAGACGCCGGCGCCCCCGAAGCTGCGCCTGCCCGCGGGCGTGGCGCCGACGCGCTATGCGGCGGAGCTGTGGATCGATCCTTCGAAAGACTCGTTCGAAGGAAAGATAGAGATCGGGATTTCTTTGAAAGGGGAGACGGGCACGGTCTGGTTGAACGGCAAGGAGCTGGAAATCAAGGCGGCGTCCGCCCGGCCCATCGCCGGCGGCGAGTCGATTCCCGGCGCCGCGGCGTCGGACGGCAAGGACTACGTCGGTCTTACCTTTCAAAGAAGTCTTTCTCCGGGCGACTGGAAGATCGTCGTCGCCTATACGGGCCGGATCGAAGCGAAGGACACGGAGGGCCTCTTCCGCCAGAAGGACGGCGGCGACTGGTACGCCTTCAGCCATTTCGAGGCGATCTACGCGCGGCGCGTGTTTCCCTGCTTCGACGAGCCCTCTTTCAAGACGCCCTGGCAGCTGACGATTCACGCGCCGAAGGGCTCCATTGCCGTCTCGAACACGCCGGTCGCCTCCGAAGCTGCCGAGGCGGACGGATGGCGGAGATACGTCTTCGCGCCGACGAAGCCCCTCCCGAGCTACCTCGTGGCGTTCGGGGTCGGACCGTTCGAGATCGTGCCCGCGGGCACCGCGGGTCGAAACAGGGTCCCCGTGCGCATGATCGTGCCGAAGGGCCGCGGCGCCGACGCGCGCTGGGCGGCCGCGTCGACGGGTCCGATCCTGGAGGTGCTCGAGGCCTACTTCGACATCCCGTACCCGTACGAGAAGCTCGACCACCTCGTGATCCCGCAGACCGTGGGCTTCGGCGCCATGGAGAACGCGGGCCTCGTCACGTACGCCTCGAGTCTCCTCCTCGCGAAACCCGCCGACGAGACGATTCGCTTCCGCCGCGCCTACGCGAGCGTCTGCGCCCACGAGACCGCGCACCAGTGGTTCGGGGACTACGTCACGACCGAATGGTGGAACGACATCTGGCTGAACGAGGCGTTCGCGACGTGGATGGCGTCGAAGATCGTCGACCGCTGGAAGCCCGAGTGGAGCTGGGCGGTCCAGCGCGCGGGGGCGCGCACCGGCGCGATGGACCAGGACTCGCTCGTGACGGCGCGGCGCATTCGGCAGCCGATCGCCGGTAACGACGACATCGTGAGCGCGTTCGACGGGATCACCTACCAGAAGGGCGCCGCCGTCATCGAGATGTTCGAG
>JAMQPJ010000056.1 GCA_023717585.1 Thermoanaerobaculia bacterium | reverse complement strand
GGTCCGCTGCCGCCGGATGTGGCCGGCGCGATCGACCGGACGGTGCAATCCTGGCGCGATCGGGGATCGCGGACGTGGAAAGAGTCGGTCCTCGACCTCGCGCCTCCGCTGCTTCTCGTCTACGGCTACCACTGGTTCCTGAAGGGGATGGACCGGATCGACCGGGCTCTCGGAAGAGACGAGCCCCGGGGCTGAAGGCGGTGGTCGGGCCGCTCAGTGCCGCTTCACGATCGAGTCGAGGATCATGAGAAAAGCGTTCTGCTGGTTCGGCTCGGTCTTGTTGATGACCGCGAGGCAGGAGCCGTCCGGGAAGAGCAGGTGCAGCTCCTCGGCCGGCCGGCTCGAGAGGATCACGATCCGCCGGTTCGTCACGCCGCGCTCCTTCGCGAGCTCGAAGAGCTCCCGGCCGCCGAACAGCGGCAGCTCGAGATCGAGCAGGAGCAGGCTCACGTCCGGACCCAGTGCCTCGAGCGCCTCGGACGCGTCGCGGTGGAACTCGAAGGAGACGGCCGGCCCGTAGCGGCACGCGAGGACGGCGCGCCAGGACTCCGCGTAGAGCGCCGACTGGTCCACGAAGACGACGCGCTTCGGCCGCCCCGCGGCCACGGGCGTTTCCCCGGAGACGGGCCGGAGGTAGCTGCCGCTCAACGGGCACCGCCGGCCGGGCCCGCGCCACGCGCGAAGACCTCACGCCCGCCGACGAACGTCCTCTCGACGCGCCCGCGCAGCGTGCGCCCGGTCCACGGCGAGTTTCTCGAACGGCTCGCGAAGCCGTCCGGCGCGACGTGCGTCGATTTCGTCGTCGAGAACACCACGACATCCGCGGGCGCCCCCTCGGAGAGGGTGCCGCCCGGAAGCCCGAAGATGCGCGCGGGCGCCGTCGACAGCACCTCGACGAGGCGCTGGAGCGTGATCGCGCGCGGGACGAGGAGCGCGTCCACGAGAACGGGCAGGGCCGTTTCGAGCCCCGTCACCCCGAAGGGCGCATCCTCGAACGCGAGGGCCTTTTCGTCCTCGTGGTGCGGCGCGTGGTCCGTGGCGACGGCGTCGATCGTCCCCTCGACGAGAGCGGCCACGAGCGCCGCGCGGTCGGCCTCCGACCGCAGCGGCGGGTTCATCTTGAAGCGCGTGTCGTAGCCGGAGCGCGCGACCTCTTCGTCGGTCAGAGTCAGGTGATGCGGCGTCACCTCGCACGTGACCGCGATCCCGGCCCGGCGCGCGACGCGAATCATCTCGAGGCTCTCGTGGGTCGAGACATGCGCGACGTGGAGGCGCGCCTTCGTGAGCGCCGCGAGCTGCACGTCGCGCGCGACCATCGCGGACTCGCCCACGTTCGGCCAGCCCGGCAGGCCGAGGCGCGTGGAGGTCCACCCCTCGTTCATGACGCCGCCGCCCACGAGGGAAGGGTCCTCTTCGTGCACGACCACGGGCAGATTGAACATCGTCGCGTACTCGAGGGCGCGCCTCATGAGCATGCCGTTGGCTACGGGTTTGCCGTCGTCCGAGACCGCCACGATGCCTTCGGCCTTCATGAGGCCGATCTCGGCGAGTTCCAGGCCCTTGAGCCCCTTCGAGAGGGCGCCGATCGGGTAGACGCGCACGAGGGCCGTTTCCCGGATGCGTCGCACGAGGAACGCCACCGTCGGCGCATCGTCGAGGACGGGCATCGTGTTCGCCATCGCGCAGAGGGAGGTGAAGCCTCCCGCGGCGGCGGCGCGCGTGCCGGTCTCGACGGTTTCCTTGTGCTCGAACCCCGGCTCGCGGAGGTGCGCGTGGAGGTCCACGAAACCCGGCGCGACGACGAGGCCGGCGGCGTCCACGACGTCTGCTCCCTTGGCCGCGATTCTCTCGCCCACTTGCGCCACGACGCCGTCGCGCAGGAGGACATCCAGCGTCTGGTCGAGGTTGCAGGACGGGTCGACCACGCGCCCTCCCCT
>JAMQPJ010000039.1 GCA_023717585.1 Thermoanaerobaculia bacterium | reverse complement strand
TACGACCCCTTTTCGGCGGGAGCGGGCTACACGGGGATCGCGGCGGCGCTCCTCGGCGGCACGAGTCCCCTCGCGGCGGCCGCGTCGGCGGTTCTCTTCGCGGGCCTCGGCGCCGGGTCGTCCGCGATGCAGCGCGACACCGGGGTCCCGGGCGCCCTCGCCACGATCGTGCCCGGCGTCCTCGTCCTCGCGGTCCTCGCGGCGCGTGCGCGACAGACGGAGAACGAGCCGTGACCGGCTTCGTGGTCGTGACGCTCCTCCTCGCCGCGCCGCTCCTTCTCGCGGCGGCGGGCGAGCTGCTCCTCGAGCGCGCGGGCTCGATCCAGATCGGACTCGAGGGCACGATGCTCATCGGCGCGTTCGCGGCGTTCGCGGCGGCGCGGTCCGGCGCGAACCCCGGCGCCGCTCTCCTCGCCGCCGCCGGCGCGGGGCTCGTGGCGGGGGCCGCGTTCGCGGCATTCGCGGTGGCGGGCCGCGCGGACCCGATTCTCGTCGGGACCGCCTGGAACCTCGTGGCGGCGGGCGGGACCGCGTTCTCGTACCGGCTGCTCGCCGGGGCGACGGGCTCGGTCCTCGAGATCAGGACGCTGCCGCCCTTCGTCTTCGGCCTGCCGGCGGCGGTCGCCGGGGCCTTTTTCGTTCCCGCCGTCCTGCAGGTGTTTCTCCAGCGCACGCGGCCGGGTCTCCGTCTCCTGGCCGCGGGTGAGAACCCGTTCGCGCTCGAGGCGATGGGCGGCTCGGTCGTCTTCGTCCGGACGGCTGCCTCCGTCGCGGCTGGCGCGCTGGGAGCGCTCGGCGGCGCGCTCCTCGTCCTCACCGTCTCGCCGACGTTCGTCGAGGGCGTGACGGCGGGGCGTGGCTTTCTCGCGCTCGCGCTCGTCGTTTTCGCGCGCTGGAGGCCGCTCCGCCTCGTGCCGGGCGCGCTCCTCGTGGGCGGCGCCACGGCCCTTCAGTATCGCCTGCAGGCGGGTGGCGGCACCGGCATCCCCTATGCGGTCTTCCTGGCCCTTCCGGGACTCCTCGCGCTCTTCGCTCTCGCGGCCGCCCGCGGACGCGGCGGGGCGCCGAGGGCCCTCGGCACCCCCGCGCCTCGAAAGCGCGCTATTTCGCCGCAGCCCCCGTGACGCTGAAGGCGGTCTTCAGCTTCGCCCATTCCATTTCGACCGACGCGGAAGCCGGCGGCTTCGGGACGATCGAGAACGTCATCGTCTCGACCGCATTTCCGGGCTTGGGAACGACGTCGAAGCGCAGCAGGTCGTCCGTCTGCTGGTACTTGAAGGCGCCCCACTGTTTCGCGTTCTTGTTCACGATGAACGTCCACTTGTCCTTGCCCGGGATCGCGAAGAGCGCGTAGGTGCCGGCGGGCACGTCCTTGCCTTCGACCTTTACCGGGGCGGAGAAGGCGATCGTCGTCGCCTCGTTCGCTCCGAGCCGCCAGACCTGGCCATACGGCACGAGACCGCCCCAGATCTCGCGTCCCCTCACGGACGGCCGGTGGTACTCGAGGGTGATCCCGGCCGCGCCGGCGGCGCCGCTCGCGGACCCGGCCGGACTCTGCGGGGCCAGAGGGGCCTGGCCGAGAGCGGCGGGACAGACGAGAAGGGAGGCGGACAGAACAGCGGGCGCGGACAGTCGCTTCATGCGGATTCCCTCCACACGCGATTCTAGGCGAGTCTCAGCGATCCGCAGGGGGCTCCCCGTACCTCCGCTCGGAAGGCCGCGGCGGGCGCTGGCGGCCGGTTCCCGGCGCAGGCCTCTCCGGTCCGTCGCCGCCGACGCCGCGTCTCCCCATCTGCCGTTCCTTGCGCCACTCGTCGCGCCGGTCGAGGATCTGCTGCCACTGCGCCGCAGACAGGACGTCCTTCTGCTCGAGGAACATCATCGTCGCGGCCTTGCGCAGCCTGAGGCGAGACTGCTCCAGGGCATCGACGGACGCCGCGACCTTTTTCGGGTCGGAGTCCTTTGCCGCGACGAGCTCCTCGACGTCGATCTGACGGCGTTCCACGTCGGCCTTGAGGTCGACGAACTCGCGCCGGCGCCGGGAGAAGATATCCTCGAGCCTGCCCTGCTGTTCGGACGACAGGTTCAGCATCCGGACGACGACGGGGCGCTTCCACCATTTTCCGAGAGGCCCTTCGGGCAGCTGTGCGTCAGCCGGCCGCGCGAGCACGGCCGCGGCGAGCACCGACAGGATCGCGACGAGTCTTTTCACAGGGTCTCCTCTACGAGGAATCCGGCGAGCGAGGAATCCTCGAGCACGCGGTCGATCGAGACGAGAAGCTCGTCGTCGG
>JAMQPJ010000015.1 GCA_023717585.1 Thermoanaerobaculia bacterium | reverse complement strand
GCGCGCCCTTCCTGTCGAGAATGTCGCGCAGCGTGGTGCCGGGCACGTACTCCATCGTGAGGAAGCGGAGCCCGTCGGCCTCGCCGAGGTCGTGCGTGCGCACGACGTTCCGGTGCGTGATCTTGCGGGCGAGCCGGATCTCCTGCTTGAGCGTCTGTCCGATCGTGGCGCCTTCGTCGAACGCCTCCGGCTGAAGGACCTTCACGGCCACTTCGTCGTCGAGCTCGCGGTCGAGAGCGCGGTACACCGTGCCCATGCCGCCCTTGCCGAGCGTGCCGAGTATCTCGTAGCGCCCGGCGAAGACCGTGCCTGCGCGCGGTCCGGCGAACGCGCGCGCCGCTGCGTCGGGCGGGAAGGGCGCCGGCGACGCCGCGAGCGTCTGCGCCCGCGTGGCGTCGGCGCCGGGGCTGCGCAGCTCGGCGAGCATCTGCTCGAGGGCGGCCTTTTCCTTCAGCTCGCCGAGCATCGCCGAGAACGCGCGGGCGAGCGCTCCGACTTCGCCTCCGCCCGCCTCCGGAAGCTTCACGTCGAGGTTTCCCTCGCGGATCTCCGCCGCGCCCTTCGCAAGCTCGGCGAGGGGACGGGCGATGCTGCGGCCCATCGCGAAGGACACCGGCAGCGCGAGGAGGAGGGCGAGGGCGCCAACGAGAAGAAGCGTGTCGCGGATCCGCCGGAACGCGGCCGTTTCCTCGTCGCGGGACCTCGAGACGACGAAGGCGCCGAGCGTCTCGTCCGTCGCGCTCTTCAGCGGCACGGCGGCGACGATGCGGCGGTCGCCCGCCACCAGGATGTCGAGCGGACCGACGGCACGTCCCTGGCCGAACAGAGAGTCGACGGCGGCGCGGTCGGCCGCGAGCGCCGCCACGAGGAGATCGCCCCGGAGGGCCTCCGTCGCCGCCGAGAGCTCCACGCGCGGCGCCTCGCCACGTTTCGCCGTGTTCGCGAGAAACCCCGTCTGGCCGTTCGTGATGCCCTGCAGAGTCCGGGCGCGTTTTTCGTCGAGCGGCGTCGCGACGGCGAGAGCGCCCCGGAGGCGCCCCTCGCCGATCGCCATGTCGCCCGCGAGGACGGGCACGGAGGCCACCGCGGCCAGCACCCTGCCTTCCCGGATCACAGCCGTGCCGGGCACGCCGAGAAGCGCGTCCGCGACCCACTTCACCTTCGCGAAGGACGGGCGGCGCTCCTCGTCGATCTCCTGGTCGCTCCGGTCGAGGAGGACTCCGTTCGCGTCGAAGAGAAAGACCGTTCGCGCGTTGAGCTTCGTGGCCTTGTCGAGCGTCCAGTCGTGGAGGGTCCTCGCGTCCTTCGCGTCGAAGAGGCTCTTCGTGCCGGGCTCGTCCGCCACGCTCGTGACCTGCCGGCGCAGCGAGTCCTCGAGGCTTCCCTGATAGGCGCGGAAGGTCTCCGGCATGGCGCCGAGGCTCTCGCGGATGCTCTTCTCGGCCACCTCGTTCGCGCGCCATGTGGCGACCGCGATGGCGCCGCCGAGAGTCAGAAGGACGAGGAGAGCGGCGGCGACGAAGAACTTCGTCGCGAGACCCGGTCCGCCTCGAACGGCCACGGCCGGCGCACGCGCCGGAGCCGGCGCGGGCGCGGCCGCCGGAGCGTCCAGCGGGATGATCCGGGTGGATTCGCCCGAAGTCGGGTGCGGGGCGTCAGTACCGGTTCGCATCGTCGTCCGGTGGAGGATATTTCTTCCCGTACTTGTTCGTGTGGGGCGCGTCCTTGAAGTTCGAGCCGTCGAGCGCGATCGCGAGCGTGACGGTCTTCCCCGCGGCCACGTCGACCGTGCCCTGATAGTCGCCGCCCTTCTCGTCCCACGCGCGGACGTCGACGCGCCCCGCGGGCACGTGGGCCAGAACGGCGATTCCGTCCGCGCCGGTCTGCGCCCAGTTCGTTCCGTCGATTACGAGGAGATACGCCGCCATCTGGGGATGGATGTTGCAATAGACACGGACGAGTCCGGGCGTGTCGAACGTCATCGCGCGCGAAGCTCCGTTGCGGTAGAGCCCGAGATCGAATCTCGCGCCCGGCGACAGGCTGAAGACGTTGTGGAAGATGCGGTCGAGATTCGGGAACTCGACGGTCGTTCCGGCGGGCACCGCGGTGATGCGCGGATCGAAACGCTTGCTCTTCGACGCGATGCGCGGGGCGGAGGCGAGAGGGGCTGTGGGCGCCGCCGCGCCGGGGCGCGCCTTCACGGCGGCGGCGGGGATCCAGACGACCGCCTGCGCGGCGGGCAGCGGACGGCGGTCTGAGCCGAGCACCGTCACCGACACCCGGACGTCGCCGGTCGCGGGAACCGCCCCCTGCGGCGCGCCCTGCCCCCCTGGCGAGGCGAGGATCGATGCGAGGATCGAAGCCAGCGCCACCACGCGCGTCCCCAGGGTGAACGATTCCTGCCGCACCGGTTCCGCGATTCTAGACAATCCAGGTCGAAGCTCGCGGGCCCGAAAAGGGTCACGGAGCGTTCGGGCCCTGGGCTTTTCGCTCGGCGCGCACCTTCGCGACGGCGCGGACGATGTCGTCGGAGGCCCGGTCGACTTCTTCCTCCGTCGTGAAGCGTCCAAGGCCGAAGCGGATCGACGCCTCGGCCTCCGCGCGCGTGCGTCCGAGCGCGAGCAGGACGTGGCTCGGCTTTGCCGACGCCGACGTGCAGGCGGATCCCGACGATACGGCGAGATCCCGCGCGTTCGACATGACGGCGTCCGCCGGCGCGCCCGCGATCGTGACGTTCAGGTTTCCCGGGAGGCAGAGAGACGGGTGGCCGTTTCGCGAGAGGCCGTGCGCGTGTCCAGTAAGCCGCTCCCAGAGCCGGTCCCGGAGCGCGGCCACCCGGCGCGATTCCGCCTGACCCTCCGTACGCGCAATGTCGGCCGCGGCGCCGAAGCCCACGATGCCCGGGACGTCGAGCGTCCCGGACCGGAGGCCGCGCTCGTGGCCGCCGCCGAAGAAAAGAGGCGCGAGCCGCACGCGTGGATTCACCGCGCGAACGAAGAGAGCGCCCACGCCCTTCGGGCCGCACAGCTTGTGGGCCGAGAGCGACACGAGGTCGAGGCCCATGCCGTGCACGTCCAGCGGGACCTTGCCGAGCGCCTGAACGGCGTCCGTGTGGAAGACGATTCCGCGCTCCTTGCAGACGCGCGCGATTTCGCCGACGGGGTTCAGCGTGCCGATCTCGTTGTTGGCCGCCATGACGGACACGAGGACCGTCTCGGGAGTGAGGGCTCCCGCGACGGCCGCCGCGCTCGTGAGCCCGTGCGCGTCGGGCATCAGGTACGTCACGGAGAAGCCCTCGATCTCCAGACGGCGGCAGGGGTCGAGGACGGCACGGTGCTCGATCGCCGACGTGACGACGTGCGCCCCGGGCGCCTGCCGCGCGCGCGCGGCGCCGAGGACGGCGAGATTGTCCGCCTCGGTCGCGCCCGACGTGAACACGATCTCGCGCGGGTTCGCGCCGACGAGGCGGGCGACCGCCTCGCGCGCCGCGGTCACGGCGGCCTCGGCCCGCCAGCCGAAGGCGTGGCTGACGGACGCCGCATTTCCGAAATGCTCCGTGAAATACGGCCGCATCGCCTCGAAGACACGCGGGTCGACCGGCGTCGTGGCGTGATAGTCGAGGTAGATGGGACGTTTATGTGTCACGTGACGGCCACGACCATCCTCGGCCCGGGCCTCTCGGTTTGCAACCCGGGATGAGCGAAGATCGGCGTCCAGATGCTCCACGTTCTCGTCGCGACCCTCGAACGTCACGATCTTCTCGACGACCTCCGCGCAACGGCGCCGGCCACTACGACGTTCCTCGGTGCGCGGGGGCTGGAGGCGACCCTCGAGCGGCTCTCTCGGTCCGCGCGCATCGACGTGGTCGTCACGGACGCGCCGGAGGTCCTCATGGAGGTCTACCACGAGATCCCCGGGGCGCTGCCCGTCTATCTCGCGCGCGCCGACGAAGACGCGGCCTCGGTCCTCAAGGGGCTGGACGCCCTGCTCGCCGAAGACTGACTCTTCAGGCGCTGCCCGACCGCTTCCACTCCGTTCGCATCTCGGCCTGAAGGCGACCGAGGCGGTAGGAGTCCCGGTTCACGAAGCCGCCCCAGGCGGCGAGGCCGGGGTGGACTTCCTCGATGCGGCGCCAGATCTCCTGCACGACGAGCCGGTAGTCGGGATGGCCCTGCGGCATCGACCGCAGCTCGCAGAGGTGCACGGCCTCGCGCAGGTTCATCGTGAGGTACCAGCGCACGCGGTAGGCGAATGGGACGATGTATGCGGCCTCGGCGGGGTGATCCCTCTTCACGGCCTCGTGCAGCTCGTGCGCGCGCGCCATGCATTCCTCGAAGAGAAGACCGTGCCCCGCCTCGACGATCTCCGGCGGCGTGTCGTATCCGTGCGCCGTCGAGAACGGCTGGCGTTCCTGGGAAAGCAGCCGGTGGCGGTGAAGGTCGCGGTAGATCCCGAGGTTGCCCACGAGGTCGAACGAGTACGACGCCTCTTCGAGGGCGCGCGGCGGTTTGTCGCGCCGGTTCTTCCGCCCGGAGGCGAAGGAGGAGAGAAGGGCCGCGCGCTCGGCCGATTCCAGGGCGCGCACGCGGGAGCGCACCTCCGCGAGCGGCCGGTCTCCGTGAGGGTAGAGAAGCGCCGCGAGCACCTTCTCCTCGGCGTCGCGGTCGAAGTCGACGAGGGTGACG